>CAZNCJ010000089.1:0-8597 GCA_964571595.1 uncultured Caulobacterales bacterium
TGGCTGGTTTATCTCCTCTCCCAAGACACAAAAAGACGCGCACGATTAGAAGCCGAAATTGACGCATTAGACATAGACGGGCTTCCATGTGAAAATTGGGCGGATCACCTCCCTTATACACTTGCCTGTTTTGAAGAAACCATGCGCCTCTTTCCGCCCGCGCCTTTTATTTCTCGCGAAGCCATCACAGATGACACAGTGGACGGCTATGCGGTGGCTGCCGATGAGGTCGTCATGATCAATACATGGCAACTTCACCGTCACACCCAATATTGGGACAACCCATCCGCCTTTATTCCTGAACGGTTCTTACCTGAGAACAGAGGAAAAATCGGGCGCTTTCAATATCTACCCTTCGGGGTTGGTGAGCGTGTCTGTATCGGGCAGAGATTTGCTTTGCAAGAAGCGGGTATATTAATCGCCCTTCTGCTGCGCCGTTACAGATTTGACTATGCGGGGGATGCACCCCCATGGCCGAAACTCCGTCTTACAGTCCAAACCGATAATGATATGCCAATGCGGGTGAGCCGGAGACGGTGATTAGACGCTAGTCAGACACACGCACATGCTGTATCAGACGCCCATGACTCTCAACACACCCCTCCCCTTTGCAGGCTCCGGCCTCAACATGCATGAAGACAAAAGAAGCGCAGGCGAGATCACGGCTTATCTCCAAGACCCAAAGGCCAGAACCGTCCTGTTACATAAGGGCCAACCCGCCTTACGCCCGGACTTCACTCTTTTAACGCTCCCCCCCTCAGAGGCGGATCAATTTCCACATTTTGAACCGGGGCCGCTTTTTTTAGGCGTTGACGAGATCGGCCCCGTTTTTGGCGTCTCCGTAAAAGCCGTCACACACCCCTTATCAGAGGAAGACTTCCAACCCCTGCGCATGGTAGGCGGACGGTTGCCCGCGCGGGATTTGGCCATTGCGGGTTATGCGCGCTCCATGTTTGACTGGCATTATAATCATCCGTTTTGCGCAAAATGCGGTCAGGTGAGTGAAATGCGTCAGGGCGGGATTAAGCGGGTCTGTAATAGCTGTCAAACCGAGCACTTCCCGCGGGTCAATCCTGTTGCCATTATGCTGCCTATTTTTGAGGATAAGTGCTTGATCGGGCGCGGGCCAAATTGGCCGCCCGGATATTTTTCGGCCCTTGCCGGATTTGTCTCCCCGGGTGAGAGCTTGGAAGAGTGCTGCATCCGCGAGGTCAGCGAAGAAGTCGGACTTGTCGTGCGTAATCCGCGCTATATTTTTTCCCAGCCCTGGCCCTTTCCCAGCCAGCTCATGATGGGGCTTTTATGTGAAGCCGATAGTCAGGAGATCACACTCAATACGGCTGAGCTCTCAGAGGCCAAATGGGTATCACGCGCGGAAGTGCAGGCCGTATTTGATAAACAGAGCCAAGCCTTTATGCTGCCCCCTAAGGTCGCTATTGCCTATCACTTGTTTAAATATTGGCTAGAGGAGAGCGCCTAGCCGCGCTTGAGTTTTTGCTTAATCTTCCAGGATTTCTGGCCAATAACTATCGGCTTGTTCAATAAAGTCGGGGCGGTCTTTATCCCACCGATTTTTAATTTTTTTGTTGAAATTCAGATATAATTTTCCGTCTTCCACATGCCAATGTTTAGCAGAGCCTTTGGCGAGTTTATTCATAGACACGGCCCACGCACAATAGCCGCCATATTGCGGGGCAAATATCTCGGGATTGGTCTTAAACAAATCAAGATTGGCCTGCGTGCTAAAATGCCAGATAACGCCCATATAGCGCTCAGTTAATTCATCGCTTCCCAATATAGGTTTGCCAGAATAAAAGCTGACGACGTCATAGCCTTCAACCGCTTTATTATTACGCCATGAGGTATAAATCGGATCGCTTTTGGCCCAAGCAGGTGCAGAGACAAAGCTGGCAATCAATATACTCAGGCTCAAAATTAAGCGACGCATAAACTCTCCAAAACTTAGGTTATATATAGGACGTATCTGGCAAAAGGCAATTTACGGGCTCAGCCAGCTCTGCGAAAAACCCTAATCTTTTGCGGAACTGCGCGAGCTATGGGCTGGATAAGTACCCAGCATCATCAACTTTTCGGAGAAAAAGGAGAGCTCTTCCATGGCATTTTTCATCCGCTCTTCGTCGGGATGGGCTTCAACATCGGCGTAAAATTGCGCCGCATTAAAAGACCCGCCCACCATATAACTTTCAAGTTTGGTGATGTTAACACCGTTCGTCGCAAAACCGCCCAGCGCTTTATACAAAGCGGACGGGACACTTCTGACCTTAAACACAAAGCTCGTCACAACCGGCCCGCTTGAAACTGCGGGGGTTTTACTTTTAGATGATAAAATCAAAAACCGTGTCGTATTATGCGGCTCGTCTTCAATATCGGAGGCTAATATCTCAAGACCGTAAGTCGAGCTGGCAAGTTTTGAGGCAATGGCAGCAACAGTTTTATCCCCGGTCTCCGCCACAGCGCGCGCGGCTCCGGCGGTGTCCACATCAACAACCGGAAATATATCCATTGAGGATAACCGCTTGCGGACTTGCCCAAGCGCCATAGGATGGGAGCGCGCCGTTTTAATATCTGATAGTTTCGCACCCGGCACTGCTAAGAGCTGGTGATGAATGGGTAAATATTCCTCACTGATAATATGGAGGCCGCCTTCGGGCAAAAGATGATAAATATCCGAGACGCGACCTGCGACCGTATTTTCAACAGGGATCATGGCCAGTTCGGCATTGCCCGATTGCACCGACGCAAAGGCCGCCGCAAATGACGGACAGGGCACGGCCTCATAATCCGGATAAAAACTCTGACAGGCCAGATTCGAATAAGCCCCCGGCTCACCCTGATATACAATTGCTTTGCTCATATCCTGCTCTTTAGCAGGTCTTTTGCCCGCTGCAAGTCCTTGGACTTTCCACCAAACCCCGATAAAAGGCCTGAATAATAAGATAATGCCTTTGCGACCCTTCGCCGCAAGAGATTTTAAGTTCCCAAACGGAAGTTTTCCTTATAAAGAGGGCGCAAATAGTATTACGCTCATCTAAAGGGAAAGCGTCATGAATGATCTGGGCTTAAATAAAATAGCAGCCGCTGTATTGGCATCCGCTTTGGGGTTCTTTGCCATTAAAGAAATCTCCCATCTCACATTTAGCCATCACGGCCCGGAAACACCGGCCTATGCTTTGGAAATCCCTGAGGTTAAAGCTGGCGGCGAAGCGGCTATTGAGCTTCCCTTCCCAACAGCCGAATGGGTTGCGGCGATGGACCCAGTTAAAGGCGCTAAAGTCTTCAAGAAATGCGTGTCATGTCATAATGCTGATCAGGGCGGCAAAAATGGCACAGGACCAAATCTCTGGTCAGTTGTCGGTAAGGCAGCCGGACAAGTGGGCGGATTTAAATATTCAGGCGCTATGAGTGGGTCTGGCATTACATGGGACTTTGAAAGTCTTGACGGATTTCTCGCTAAGCCTTCAAAATATCTCAAAGGCACGAATATGAATTTCATTGGCCTTAAAAAAGAGGCCGATCGTGCGGCGGTTATCACCTATCTGCAAGGCCAGTCCGATAATCCTGTTGCCTCACCCAAAGCTGCTGAAGTGATGATGGAAGACGGGGCGAAAGATGGTGCCATGATAGACGGCGCAGTGGACAAGGCCGAGGCAATGAAAGATGATGTCATGCTAGACGCTGGCGAAAAAATGGACGCGATGAAAGAGATCGTCAAAGAAGGCGGCGCCGTGCATGAAGGGCTAGTCGAAGAGGAAGCCATGGCCAAAGAGCTTATGAAAGATAAGCTCGAGAGCGCGAAAGACGAGGTTAAGGACATCGTCACTGACGTGGTCAAAGACAAAGCCGGAAATTAGGCTTTAAACCTATAGGCGTTTTATCTGTCTAATCGGGCCCGTACTTTTTTCTATTCGCCGTACAGCCGTCTTAAGCGGCTCGCTTTTCACACACATATGAAACGCATTGGCATGCACCATATGCGTGGCGGATTGCATAATCCCGACATGACCCGGCCAAAAGATAAGATCACCTCTTTTAAGCCCGCTTAAACTATCACGATGGGAGGCGGGCAGCGCCGCGCCTAAAGCCTCTTCTTGCTGATCGGCATCTCGCGGGCCGTCTTGCCCTATCGCCCGCAAGGCGCTTCTGACAAGCCCTGAGCAATCCAGCCCCGAACTGGACACACCGCCCCACACATAAGGCAGGCCCATATGCTGCTCGGCAATGCTTACAAAATCAGGATCACCTGCCCCGCTATCAGCGGTAATATGTTTGGCGTGAATATAGGCGTTCAGCCCGTCCAGCTTATAAAATTCTGTACCGTCATGACCCGTCACTTTGTCTTGGGCTTTAATTTTAGAGTTTAAACTCAGCCCTGCTTCAAAGCCCTGTCTGACAAAGGGGCGTTTAATATTGGCCCTCGCAAAAAGCGGTGCGCGTAACACACTAATCCGGTAGTCTGTCCCCGCCTCGTCCGTTTGAGATAAAGGCGATAAATGCGTACGTTTGACCCAACCCACATAACCTTCAAACGGGCTGTGCGCTATATAAGGACCGACTTGTCCGAACATCCAGTCATTGCGTGTCTCATACACATTGAAAACCTCACCATATAAAAGCTGGCTATCAATCGCGCCCAGCATTGAGGGTTTTTGGCGCAACCATGCGATGGGCTTTATAACTTTATAGAGTTCGGAACTTTTCCCAAGGTCAGCCGGAATATGATGGCGTCTATCCGGCACGGGTCGTGGCCTTATGCAGCATTTGCGTACGGTATATCCATTTTAATTTCAGCACAAATCATGTCACCGAATTTCCGCAAGTAACGACTGCCCCCCGAGGTGCGCTGAATAATAACGGAGCGCTTATCTTTTGGGTTCGGACAGCGACGTAAAAAGCCGTAATCTTCAAGCGTATCAAGCGCGCGTGTAATAACCGCTTTGGTCACATTTAATTCGGCAGCCAAGGATTTCACCGTATGCGCACCGTCAATAAGATAAACGGTTGTAAAAATTACCAGCTGGCGTGTGGTCAGGTCAGGGCTGTCATCTAAAACGGTTTCCAATGTCACGCGGCGCCACAAGGACAGGGCTTTAAGCCCGTTATACCTATATGAACCGTTTAGGAGAGACATTTACCGATACGCACCATGCTTAAAACCAAATCACTTTAAATAAGGATTCGCATAAGCGGGATTCTCTGGTCAAGTGACAAAGCTAAGTTTTCGTCCACATTCCAGCTAAGGGACTCATATTAAAGGAAACTTTTTTTAATCTTTTGTTAAACTGTGAAATCCGAGTTTAATCCACCCGCTTTCAGCCAATGATATAATGCCCGCAATGCAAACATATCCCCGCCCTTTGGGTGCCCAGGCAATGTTGAAGGGTTCCAGCCATAGACATCAAAATGCATCCACGGAACATCTTTGACAAACTTTTCCAAAAATAAGGCCGCTGTCACGCAACCTGCAAATCCGCCCCCTGCATTTTTCATATCAGCAATGGGAGAGCTTAGCATTGACCTATAAGGCTGCCAGAGCGGCATATGCCAGACGGGATCTGATTGGCGCTTGGCTTGTGCCAGAACACCTGGAACCGGTGTTTCTCGATTAGAGAAAAACGGCGGCAAAGTCGGGCCTAAGGCCACACGGGCCGCACCGGTTAATGTCGCAAAATCCATCATTAAGACAGGTTCCTGTTCTGCCGCCTTTGTTAAAGCGTCCCCTAAGACAAGACGTCCTTCCGCGTCCGTATTATCAATCTCGACAGTTAAGCCTTTGCGCGAAGTGAGAATATCTCCCGGACGGTAAGCCCCTGCGGAAATGGCGTTCTCGGCAATAGCGACCAGAACATGCAACCTAATGGGCAGCTCATTTTCCATAATCATACTGGCCAAGGCCAAGGCATGTGCCGCCCCGCCCATATCTTTTTTCATGATCCGGGCACCCGTGGCGCTTTTAATGTTTAAGCCCCCCGTATCAAATGTGATCCCCTTGCCGATCAAGGCCAAACGGGGATGGTCGGGATTGCCCCATTCAAATTCCACTAATCGTGGCGCCTCATGCGCGGCGCGACCTACAGCATGTATCATGGGCAGGTTTTCAGAAAGCAGCGCCTCGCCAGTAGTCGTCGTAATATCTGCTCCGTATTGCTCACCTAGTTCTTGGGCGACTTTGCCCAAGGCCTCAGGACCCATATCGCCAGCCGGGGTATTTATCAGATCACGGCCCAAATGTACGGCCTTGACTAAAGCACTCGCTTCTCGCGGACGGTGAGCCTCTTCGAGATAGAGCACAGGAAAACTATTTTCCGAAGAAAGGTAACGATTAAATTTATAGCACCCCAAACCCCAACCAATCACACAAAGCGAAATATCCCAGTCCTGTGGAATATGGGCGAGTTTATACTGGCCAGATTTTAGCATGGCCGATAGCCCGCCCAAACGCACAGCATTTAACATATCGTTTTTTAATTTACCGACACCGTATAAGAGACTATCAATATTACCTGCTGCATCAGGCAAGCGCACACATTGGCCTTTATCACCCGAAAACTGACGCTCTAAGGCAAAGTTTTTTTGATTTTCTGGCAAAGTTTCATTGATATCTTCCCAATCATCAGGCCGGCAAACATAGATGGAAATGCACGCATCAGCAGCTGTTTCATCTTTGGAAGTAAATATATCCAACATTTTTTTCTTTCTTGTATATGCAAGGCCAGACTAGAACGCTGGACGTAACAGTGCAACTGCTCAAGCGCCGCTATTATGGCGGTTTTAACCGATTTCGTAAGATTTCGTTAACTCTCCTTATTTACAAATATTAACCAAGTCTTACTGCGCGGGCTGCGGATATTTCACGCCTGATTGCATTCTCTGGGAGATTACCCAATATGTCACTTTTGACCCGCTCTAGATCAACAGGACAATCCGTTCGTAGATTTCCCTTGCTACTCACAACCAGTGTTATTGCCAGTGTTTTGCTAAGCGGTTGCGCCTTACCTAAATTTTCAGCCTCTGAAAAAGAGATTGCCGAAACCCTCTCCCCTTCAAAATATCAACCCGCTACACGCGAGTTTAGAGACAATATTGAGACCCAAGACCTGCTAACCCAAGCCGCCTTCTGGTCGCGAGAGCATAATCTAAACCCGGGTGATCTTGAAGCAGCGATAAAACTTGCCGCAACTGTCCGGAAAATGGGCAATCCCATACAAGCTATCGAAATAACGCAACAAACCCGCGCGCTATATCCGCGCGACCCTTATCTTATCGCGGAATATGCGGCAGCCTTAATCGCTTCAGAACGCGGTGAAGATGCTTTAGATACACTTGATACCGCTCTGCGCACCACGCCGGGATATGCCCGTCTTTGGTCATTGAAAGGGGCCGCCCTTGACCAGACCGAAAATTATGAACTGGCACGTAAGCATTATGCCAAGGCGTTGCAAATCACGCCTTATGATCCCAATATTCTAGCAAATATCGGGCTAAGCTACGCGCTATCTGGTGATGTTAGAACGGCGGAAGGATGGTTACGCCGCGCCGCAGACATTCCCGGGGCCGGCAAAAATGTGCGCCAGAATTTAGCTATTGTCCTACAACTACAAGGAAAAGCCGATGAAGCTCAAGACCTGCTACCCAACCAACGCAGCGCGACATTAGGACCAGTTGAGAATTATGCCCCGCCGCCCAGAACGCAAAATCGATCTTATCAAGCGCCGTCAAACCCGACGCAGCTCCGCGGATCATACCCGCAACCTCAAAGCCAGATAACAAGGCGAGCTCCACAACGCACGCGCGCGGAAAGCTATCAATCCCAACCCCGCCAAGGGACATCATCAAGTCCGTCATTTGGGACGCAATTTACGGCACAAAATCCAAATGGTCAGGCCTTTAGCTCAGCAAGTGACGCGGCGCGGTCTGTTGCGCACAATCAAACACGTCGACGCGAAGTTAGGCCGTTAAATACACCTTCACAACCTACAAACAGTCAGAAATCCGTACTGGACCAAATCGCGGCAAATGTCGGGCCAAAAAGTGCTTTTGGCGGGCCCGCTTCGCAAGCAACACAGGCCTATTATCCTGGACGCACAAACCACGCAATCCCACCCGCCCAATATCAACAAGCGCCCACACAAGCGCAATTACAGGCCCAATATCAGGCGCAAGCACATGCCGCGCAAACCTCTCAAAATACGCAAAATACACAAAGCGCACAGGGCGGCTATCCCGTTCCGCAATTTGGAAACTTCCCGCCTCAATACTCCCAAACGCAAAGCACGTCGCAGCAAAGACGCGGACCAGCCAGACAGCGTTAACTCACACGCACGTCGATAAGCTCGCATAAGCTAAGAGGTCTAGTCTATGGCCCCAGCTTGATTGGCATGAAGGCTAAATCCTAGATTTAATTTCTTTTATGAAAAAGCTCCGCCCAGACGCATCGCGGCTGGTGTCAAGATGACGATAAAGAGAACCGGTAGGAAAAACAAGATCATAGGAACTGTGAGTTTCGCAGGTAACGAGGCCGCCTTTTTTTCGGCCTGCGTCACACGCAACTGACGGTTCTCATTTGCCATTGTACGCAA
>CAZNCJ010000090.1:0-8255 GCA_964571595.1 uncultured Caulobacterales bacterium
CACCGGCTGAGCGGTTCAGCCAATGTGTTGCGGCGACCAGTTGAACCCGCAGGCGTTTTAAGACACTCAGATTTGTCAGTTTAAGGGTAATAGCTGGTCAGGCTATCTTGGAATGCTAGATCAGTTTGTCTGGAATCAGTAGTATATTGAGCATCTCAACTTCAACGAAGACCCGTATGAAGCGTGAAGGCCCTGCCCATCTCGCCTCAAAAGAGAAATCTATCCAGAAAAGACGCCAATTGGCGTCTTTTTTGCATTTATCTCAAGAAGAATCCAGCTCCAACCATCTCGGTATTAGCCGTTGAATACCGAAGCTGGATCTCATTACATTTTATGCAGATTACAGCTCCAAACTAGTCAAGAGCCCCGCAATCTGCTTTAAGGTAAATAAAGGGTTAATAGGTTAAGGGCATGCAGATCATCGCGTCTAGATTGGATTTTTCAAAAATACCTGTCCGCAAAATTGCGCGAATGGGTCTTCTATCGGCGAGTGCTGCACTGTTAAGCGCGTGCGGGGGAGGCGGTTCAGGCACGGGCGGCACACCGGCAATTAGCCAAAGCCAGCCAAGTACAAGCGTGACATCTGTCTCAAACACTCCCACAGATACGACAGCGACAAGCAATGCACCTTCTTTTTCTCCCGGCGTATTTGAAGATGAGAGTAATTTTGAAGCCCAATGTGAAAATCCGCGCCCAGGCACAAATGACGCGCAAGGCTCTACATTGTTAGAAAATTTCTGGCTGCGTTCATGGAGCCAAAACACCTATCTCTTCTTTGATGAAATAGTCGATCGAAACCCGGCCGATTTTAATAACCGGCTGGCATATTTTGATACCCTGCGTACTAACGCCACCACCGCTTCGGGTGCGCCTCGAGACCAGTTCCATTTTAGCATTCCGACAGATGAATTTGAAGCCATCCAGTCGGGAAATGCCCAAGGCTCCTTCGGCTTTGAATTTCGGATATTGGCAAATGCAACACCCCGCGAAGTGCGGATAATATATGTTGAACCTAATTCGCCTGCCGCAGATGCAGGTTTTCGTCGTGGCGATATATTTCTTGAAATTGACCAAGCCGATGTCGTCAATGGCAATACAAATAGCGATATCGACACGCTCAACGCAGCTTTATTTGATAGTGTTGAAGGCCAATCACATAATTTTGTCGTCAGAGACAGCCAGACAAACCAAATCAAATCAGCCAATCTGACTGCAGAAGTCATCGAAATTTCCCCCGTCAACCGTGTGGAAGTCCTCGAAGACAATGTCGGCTATGTTTTGCTTAATACATTTAGTCCGCTGACCACAGAGGCCGCCCTGTTTGAGGCTTTCACAGAGTTAAGCCAAGCCAATGTGACTGATCTTGTTTTGGATTTACGTTATAATGGCGGCGGCCTTTTAGCCGTTGCCTCACAACTGGGATATATGATCGCCGGAGATGTCCAGACGAATGGACGTATTTTTGAAGAACAGACCTGGAATTCTCAACATCCCACTATAAATCCTGTCACGGGCCGCAGATTGGCACCCATGCCGTTTTTTGACGAAGGAATAGGGTTTACCCTAAACGAAGGCGTTGATCTGCCTGCCCTTGATCTGGAACGTGTCTATATTTTGTCTACATCCGGCACATGTTCAGCCAGTGAATCCGTCATAAATTCACTGCGTGGTATCGGGGTTGAAGTTATTTTAATCGGAGCGCGGACCTGCGGAAAACCTTACGGCTTTTTCCCAACTGATAATTGCGGTGAGACCTATTTCACCCTGCAATTTCAGGGCAATAATGATCAGGGATTTGGCGATTATGCTGACGGATTTTCTCCAGCTAACAGCACAGAAAGCATTATAGGAGAAACTATCCCCGGATGTGAAGTTGCTGACGATTTTAGCGCATTATTGGGTGATCCAGATGAAGCCCTTTTATCTGCGGCCTTACAATTTAGGCAGGATGGAAGTTGCCCAGTTCTGACTGCGGATAACCGCAGCGCTATCGCCAGCTCTAAAAGCACCATTGTGAGCTTGTCACAGAAATCAGGTCAAGCGGGTGATCTTTTGGAAAATGAGAGCCTGAGGCGACGTTTGTTTTTACAACAAAACCGTATCATGACGCCTCTGCCAAACCCTTAATGCAGAACCTGTCTCCACCCCATAAATCACTCTTGGTTATTTGTGCTTTAGCCATGATGGCTTGCGCAAGCGCCACTCCGACATCACACTCGCAGAGTCTCAAAAAAGCAGAATTGGCAAATAGCCAACCCGCCTTATTGCAAAGTATAACACCTGAAATTCGCCAACAGATAACAAATTTAATCGCGGCCCGGTTAGACAAACAAGACATCACCATTGCTAGTCGTGTCTTTACCCGCAACCCGTCCATTGTTATTGCGCGGCGCCCTGTAAGATCATTTGATATCCCAAATGGTGAAGGACGTATTGTCGATATAACCGCCCATCATTTTGATCTCTTTATCTCAGGTGAGACATGTTACATATCCCACCGCCAAACAGGGCTGATAGACATTTTGTCCGGCGTTGCGTGTATCGCTACCAATACTTAGATAGGTTAGCCGTCTAAAAGTTCTATACGCTCAGGATGATCTATCCATATGACAGGCCCGTTATAAAGCTCAACCCAGCCCCGCACCCGAATACGCGCCCCTTCAAGGGATAATGGATCAAGCCCGACGGCTTCAAATTTCTTTCGATGCTTCTTGGCTATCGTCACTGTAAAGTCGGTTTTATAATCAGAGCCGAAATTTAAATAGACGCGCCCGCGCACATCTGCCGTGGAAATGATGATACCTTCCACGATCTGGACTGAATCAACATATTGCGCCAAGACATTCGGGTCTGTGGAACGCACATTATAGGCAGGCTCGGCCCACATACCCCGCTTGGCGGCTCTGGCTTCTTGCTCGTGCGTATAGAGATATTGCGTTTTATGAACACTATCGGCCCAGCTATAAACCCGGGCATGGCCCGTCGTGACCATCTCTTCTTGCACCCAGATTTCTTCTTCGCCCTTAGCCCCCATGACAAAAACTTGGGCGATTGCCCGTCCGTAGCGGTCAAACTCACCATCCTTATAGGCCAGCCCAATATCGCGCTCCCTTACAAGGTCTTCCAAGGCAAGCCTCGCCTGTCCGTATAATGACGTCTCATCTAAGGCTTGATCTGGCGTTTGTGGCCCAGCTTTGCCGAGCCGGTTTCGCTTTGGCGCTGTGATACCCGCAAGGCGCACTTTTAAACCTGTCTCTAACTCAAAACTATTACCACTTATGACACGGCTGACACGCCCGCTGGGAATGATTGTCACCTTTGACGATATGAGGTCGTCCAGCTGGGCGTGCGGGCTGTCTATAATTTTGGGCGTGGCGGATTGAGCCTGCGCAAAGTTTGAAGCTCCAATACCCATCAAACATAGACTAGAAGCAAGCATACAAAAACAACCCGTTTTAACAAACAGGCGCATTGGTTTTATATTTTTGTATCGCCGCGGCATATTCTACAAAAAAGGCGGTGAGCCTTTTTTCTGTTCCCTTTAAAGATGCCAAATAAAGGTATGCGAGTCTAGGCCGCGCTTAAGCCAGCCTTATCTTGAAGAGAGAGCCGCAGCCTCTTTTATAGATTTAAACCCGTCAGCCTTAAGGCGCGCTAGCACATCCTCGCATATCAGCTTAACCAGTCCCGGCCCCGCATAAACAAGCGCGGAGTAAAGCTGAACCGCCTTAGCCCCAGCCCTGATTTTCGCATAGGCTTGCGCGCCGTTAGAAATCCCCCCAACGCCGATGAGGTCTATGCGGCCATTTGCAGCGGCGGCAAATTCTTTTAATATTTCGGTTGAACGCTCAAAAAGGGGCTGCCCTGAAAGCCCGCCAGCCTCCGACTTATGCGCGCTTTGTAAACTCTCCGGTCTGGCAATTGTTGTATTTGAGACAATAATCGCATTCATCCCGTAAGTGCGGGCTTGTTCTGTAAGACGTTCAATTTGGGAAATATCCAAATCCGGCGCGACTTTCAAAAAGATCGGATAAGACGGCTTATCACCGGTAAGCTCGGCACGTTTTTCCGATATGCGGCCCAAAAGCTCATCCATCGCGTCCGCGCCCTGTAGCTCCCGCAGGCCCGGTGTATTGGGCGAGCTGATATTAATTGTGAAATAATCCGACAAGCCCCAAAGCCGCGTCAGGCCCGTGACATAATCCGCTATTCTGTCCTCAATGTCCTTATTGGCGCCCAGATTAGCCCCGATAATACCGCGGCCAGTCTGGCCAGATAATGCGCTAAGGCGGTTCGCAAAGGGCTCAAGCCCGCCATTATTAAATCCCATACGGTTTATCACAGCTTGGTCTTGGCTGAGCCGGAACAGGCGCGGTTTGGGATTACCGGCTTGCGGGCGCGGTGTTACAGTTCCGCATTCAACATGGCCGAACCCCGCCTTTAACATGGCGGCTGGCACTTCCGCATTTTTATCAAATCCGGCCGCGAGCCCGACAGGGTTAGGCAGGCTCAATCCGCCCACAGTCGTTTGAAGGCGGGCATCTTCAAGAGTATGGCGCGGGCCTAATCCCATTTTCAAGGCTTTAATTGTTGCGAGATGGGCGGGCTCTGCGGGCAAAGTGCGCATACAGGCTGTCGCTGTCTTATAAAAAAGGCTCATATCGTGACTTACTATATAACTTTATTGAACGGACTATAATGCAATGGCGGTTTTGGCATGGTTTATCTTGAAAACCCCTCAGGCCAGATATAACCGCCCAACCCGTCTGAGGGCAATTCCCAATACGCTTTCACCTCACTTAATTTCAAATCCCGATATAAATGCAGAAACTTCGCTCCCCCACGGGAGACTTCCCATTTTAAATCAGCGCTCTGTTGGTTAATTGATATGGCCGCCAAAATGAGGGCGTCGTAGTCCCTGTAATGCTTATCCGCCGTGGCAATGACCTGATCACGGGCGGAAAAGTGGATAAATCCATCTTTAAGATCAACATTTGTGCCCCGAAACACGCCTTCTTGTCCAAATGCATCCCAAATGACAGGGTCAAAGAGCCGATAAATCAGCGAATCCGTCATCTCTTAATCCTTTGCTCCATATTTTATCCCTCTGCACAATTTACCAGCAAAATTTAAATTTTAACGCACAGAAACAAGTCTTAGGCCTGCAAATCTCAGACACAAAAGCATTTCGACTCGCACAGCTCTCTCTACAGGCTCAAACGCTATTGGCAAATCTGAAAAGAGAGAGAAAGGATTTTTCCGTGCGTAAAAAAAATATCATATTAGGGCTGGTTGGGGCAGGCTTATTGCTGCCAACAATAGCCTGGGGACAAGATGCTGACCTCGCTGCGACCGTTGCGGCAAATGCAGCCAATGACGCTTTTGTCTTTAATACACTCCTGTTTTTAATCGGGGGTTTCCTTGTTATGTGGATGGCCGCTGGCTTTGCCATGCTAGAGGCCGGCTTGGTGCAAACCAAAAACGTCTCCATGCAGTGTCTTAAAAATATCATGCTCTACTCTGTAGCCGGTATCATGTTTTGGGCCTTTGGTTATGACCTTATGTATACTGGCGTGGATAAAGGTTTCATTGGCTCCTTAAGTTTCGGAGGTGAACAGGGAGGCTTTGGTTATGATTGGGCCGGTGCTGGTGCCTCTGAAGGCGGAGACTATTCCGGAGCGTCTGACTGGTTCTTCCAAATGGTCTTTTGTGCCACAACAGCCTCTATTGTCTCAGGGACAGTGGCTGAACGCATTAAATTCTGGCCTTTTGTTATATTCGTCACCATTTTGACAGGTTTCTTATATCCTATCACAGGTTCATGGCAGTGGGGTGCAGGTTGGTTAGCAGAGAGAGGTTTCTCTGACTTTGCCGGCTCTACACTTGTTCACTCTGTTGGTGGCTGGGCCGCGCTTACAGGCGCAATCATCATTGGTGCTCGTAAAGGCAAATATGCCGATGGTCGTGTAAACCCGATCCTGCCTTCTAATATTCCACTCGCCACACTGGGTACATTTATCCTTTGGCTTGGCTGGTTTGGTTTTAATGGCGGCTCACAGCTCGCAATGGGTACTATCGCCGATGCCGCTGACGTTTCTAAAATCTTTGCCAATACAAATCTGGCTGCTGCTGGTGGTGTTGTCGTGGCCGTAATCCTCACACAGCTGATCTACAAGAAGATCGATGTGACCTTCGCCCTTAACGGTGCCTTGGCTGGTCTGGTGGCAATTACCGCCGAACCCCTCGCCCCGAGCGCTCTACAAGCCATCTTAATCGGTGGCGTCGGTGGTGCCTTGGTTGTCTTTACTGTACCGCTTTTAGATAAGCTAAAGATTGACGATGTGGTCGGCGCTATTCCGGTTCACTTGATCGCAGGTATCTTCGGAACCATGATTGTACCGCTCTCCAATGCGGATGCCAGCTACGGCGTACAAGCCTTGGGTGTTGTCTCAATCGGTGCCTTCACAATCATTGCAAGTGCTATTGTCTGGATGATCCTGAAAGTCACAATCGGTGTACGTCCAAGCGACGCGGTTGAAGCTGACGGGCTTGATAGCCACGAAGTGGGTCTGCCGTCCTATCCTGAATTTGTTCAAACCTAATATTGAACACGCTAAATTTAAGGCGCGGCTGATCATAAACGCATCAGCCGCCCTTGATAAAAATTTCCCCGCGCAATTAAGCGCATTTAACTCCCCGGATCAGCACACAAAATGTGCGAATCCGGGGTTTTTTAGCTGAATTCTTGGGCGAGCACTTCTAAATTTAACGACATTTCGAACAAGACTCCCTTGTTCACCGCCCTGACGTTACCACCACGGTCTATAAAAAACCAATAAGGGTGGAAACATGACACACAGATTGACATCTTATCTTTCACAATCGCGCATAGCGCGTAAGGGCGTCTTGCCCCTGCTCGGGCTTATGGCCTGTCCTCAATTCGCAGCCGCACAAGATGCGACGCTCAGCTCAGGTGACACGGCTTGGATTTTAACAGCAACCGCTCTGGTTCTGTTTATGTCCCTTCCGGGTCTGGCCCTGTTTTACGGCGGTCTTGTTCGCGCAAAAAACTATCTCTCAGTCCTTATGAAAGTCTATGCTATCGCAGCTCTGGCGTCTATTGTCTGGGTTATTGCCGGCTATTCCATCGCTTTTGGAGACGGCGGGGCTTATTGGGGCGGACTTGGTAATCTGTTTTTAGGTGGTCTTGAACGCGACGCCCTCTCAGGCACAATCCCTGAAAGTGTCTTTCTAGCTTTCCAGATGACTTTTGCTGTCATCACGCCGGCTCTTATCGTCGGAGCTTTTGTTGAACGTGTGAAGTTTTTACCTGTACTGCTCTTTACCGCGCTCTGGCTTCTTGTCGTTTACGCACCAGTATGTCACTGGATTTGGGGTGGCGGCTGGCTCTCAGCAGGCGGTGTTTTTGGAGAGAATGGCGTTGTCGATTTCGCAGGCGGATTGGTGGTTCACGCAACAGCCGGTATCTCAGCCCTTGTCTATGTCTTTATGCTCGGCAAACGCCAAGGCTTTCCTAATGACATTCCGGGCCCTCACCGTCCGGGCATTGTCATGATCGGTGCCTCAATGCTTTGGGTCGGTTGGTTTGGCTTTAATGGCGGCTCACAACTCGCGGCTGATGGCGGCGCAGGCATGGCCCTCCTTGTCACACATATCGCAGCCTCTGTCGCGACACTTAGCTGGATCGTGCTTGAGAGCATGGGCGGTCGCAAGCCTACTCTTGTCGGCGCAGCCACAGGGACAATTGCAGGCTTGGCCACAGTCACACCTGCTGCTGGCGTCTTAGGTCCACAAGGCGCCCTACTCATGGGTCTTGCTGGCGGTGCTATTTGTTATTTCGCCGTGAACCTCATTCGTGTGAAGCTTAAAATTGACGATAGTCTTGACGTCTTTGCCGTTCACGGTGTCGGCGGCATGTTGGGTATTTTACTTCTACCACTCCTGTCTTCAACAGCCTTGGGCGGAACCGGTGACGGTGACTTCCTTGTCCAACTCACTGGTACAGTCGCTGTAGTTGTCTGGAGTGCTATCGCTTCTGCTATCATCTTGGGCATTCTAAAAGCGTTCTTTGGCTTACGTGTTACTCAAGAAGAAGAATATGAAGGTCTTGATCTCTCTCTACATGGAGAAAACGCGTATAATTAAAACGCTCTAATACTCCAAACTGTAAACCCCGACCTCGTCGGGGTTTTTTTTTGACTGCAATATACAACTTGACGTTATAGGTATATTTT
>CAZNCJ010000091.1:0-5668 GCA_964571595.1 uncultured Caulobacterales bacterium
GGTCTTTACGCTCTTTCACTTCGATCTCTGTCGAGCCGCCAACTTTGATAACGGCGACACCACCAGCCAGCTTGGCCAGACGCTCTTGGAGCTTTTCGCGGTCATAATCAGATGAGGTGGCTTCGGCCTGCTGGCGAATTTGCTCAACGCGGGCGGTAATGTCTTTTTTCTTACCAGAACCGTCAACGATCACAGTGTCGTCCTTGGTGATGTGGATGTGCTTGGCACGGCCCAGATCTTTCAGGCTGACATTTTCAAGTTTAATGCCGAGGTCCTCAGAGATGACAGTCCCGTTTGTCAGGATAGCAATATCTTGGAGCATGGCTTTACGACGATCACCAAAACCAGGCGCCTTAACGGCTGCGATTTTCAGGCCGCCGCGTAATTTATTGACAACAAGCGTGGCGAGAGCCTCACCTTCAATGTCTTCGGCAATGATCATAAGAGGCTTGCCGCTTTGCACAACGCTTTCCAGAATAGGCAACATAGGCTGGAGTGATGTCAGCTTGCCTTCGTTTAGAAGGATGTAGGCATCATCAAGCTCGACACGCATTTTTTCCGGATCAGTGATGAAATAAGGAGAGAGATAGCCGCGGTCAAACTGCATGCCTTCGACAACTTCCAGCTCTGTTTCGGCTGTCTTGCCTTCTTCAACTGTAATCACGCCTTCATTGCCAACCTTGCCCATAGCATCCGCGATCATATCGCCGATAGAGGCTTCGCCATTGGCCGAGATCGTGCCGACTTGCGCGATTTCAGAAGACTTTGAGATTTTTTTGGCTTTGGCCAGAAGATCGCCTGCGATTTCAGAGGCAGCTTTGTCGATACCGCGCTTAAGATCCATCGGGTTCATGCCCGCGGCAACGCGCTTAAGGCCCTCACGCACAATGGCTTGAGCCAGAACTGTGGCGGTTGTTGTACCGTCACCGGCTTTGTCATTTGTTTTGGCAGACACTTCGCGGAGCATCATAGCGCCGAGGTTCTGGAACTTGTCTTCAAGCTCGATTTCTTTGGCGACAGACACGCCGTCTTTTGTTGTACGCGGAGCGCCGAAAGATTTTTCAATCACAACATTGCGGCCTTTCGGGCCGAGGGTTACTTTGACTGCATTAGCGAGAATATCTACGCCTTCCAGCATTTTTGTACGGGCATCTGACCCGAATTTGACGTCTTTAGCCGCCATAATAAATCTCCTTTAGAGAGTAATTTCAAATAAGGTGGTGGGTTTGGCCTAGCCAATAATTCCCATAATGTCGGATTCTTTCATGATAAGCAGGTCTTTGCCGTCAATCTTGACTTCAGTCCCGCCCCATTTTCCAAATAGAACACGGTCGCCTTTCTTAACGTCCAGCTTGTTATATGTTCCATCATCATTGCGGGTACCGGGCCCTACGGCCACGATCTTGCCCTCGGAGGGCTTTTCTGTCGCTGTGTCAGGGATGATAATCCCGCCAGCTGATTTAGTATCTTCTTTGACGCGTTGCACGACAACACGGTCATGTAGAGGACGAAATTTCATAGTCGTAACTCTTCTATTTTAAAGGTTTCTGTAAATTAGCACTCGGTCCTTGTGACTGCTAATAGGTGCCATGTAGGGACGTAGAAAGGGATGGTCAAGAGATGATATTAATTATTTATTCGTTTTTTGACCAGGGCGCAGACACACCGCTTTTGCTGTTTTGCGCCTAATGGCCTGACTTTTGCGACAACAAGCCCAAATGTACCATGGCGGTACAAAATAGGGTTAACCAGGAGTCTTGTAATGTTAGGTTTAGTAAACAATGTAAACGGCGCTATTGTCGGGTCCAATGATACGAATGATAGTTTGGCTGGCGGGGCTGAAGATAATGCCTTTTTCGTGGGTCGCGGAACTGATTTTATCAATGGCGGCGGCGGAAATGACGTCCTTAATGTTGACGGTGAGGTGATTGAATGGACCTTTACCCAGCTTGGCAATGGCGATGTGCTTATGACCCATCCGACATGGGGCGCGAATACGATTTCTAATGTTGAGTCTATTTTCTTTGCCCGTTCTGGCACAACAATCAGTGTTCAGGACGCGATTAATGCGACGGCAGGCTTACCGGCACAAAGACTGGATAGTGACAATGTGATTAACGGTACAGACGGAAATGACTTCTTGTTTGCGGCTGTAGGTATTCAAGGCCTTTACGGCGGTGTCGGAGACGATACTTACGATGGTGATGCCGGTAATTTTAACCAAGTCAATTATGACGGGATCAGATCAGAATTTTCAATCGTCGAGAATGGTGACGGTTCAATCACTGTATTCCACCCGATCTGGGGAACGGATACATTGTTCAATATTGACGCGCTTGTCTTTACAGGACGCGAACCCGGTGTTGACGGGGCTGAGCAAGGACCTTTTGAGTTCTTGGCTGTTGACGATATTGTCTTTGATGCCTTTATTCCTGAGGCCCCAGCGCCTGCGCCGATCCCAGCTCCTGCTCCAGAGCCAGCTCCTGAGCCTGCGCCAGAGCCGACACCTGAGCCAGCTCCAGAGCCTGCTCCAGAACCAGCACCCGCGCCAACACCTGTACCTGCACCAGGTCCAGATGCCGGTCCAGCGCCGACGCCTGTGCCTGCACCCGGCCCAGATGCTGGCCCCGCGCCGAGACCTGTGCCTGCACCAACGCCAGTTCCAGCACCCGCGCCGACACCGGTTCCTGCGCCGGCCCCTGCGCCAGTCATTGGAGGCAGAAATGACGATGTCATTCAGGGCACAGACGGTGATGATATTCTAGTAGGCGGTCTGGGTAGTGACGTTCTTATTGGCGGAAGCGGTGATGACACGCTTACGGGCGATGAAGCCAACGGCAATAGCGGATCGCGCGACCGGGACGTTTTCGAATTTGGTGACGTTCAGATAGAGTCCATTGGTAATAATGTTATCACTGACTTTGACACGAATAACTTTAATGGCGGTGAAAACAATTTCGATACACTCTCCTTAACATTAGAAGGGGAAGAGTTCAATTTATCGACCGGCAGTGATTTTGTTAATTTTGTTCAAGTTCTATTAGATGATAACGAAGTTGATACTGAAACCTTTAGTGATGAAAACGATATCCTTATCGTATTAGATAGAGATGTTGATGGCTCTATTAGTGACTCAATACGGCTTGTAGACGTGGTGGGTGATGACGGTTTAGAGGGTGGTTTTGCCCAAGATTTCTTCGTCGTAGATTCTATAGACTCCCTGCCTTTCGTTGGCGATCCCGTAGATACAACGGGCACGGTGTTTAATGATGTGATTTTTGGGACGGATGGTAATGATTTCCTAACAGGTGAAGCCGGTAATGATGTTCTCACAGGCGGAAAAGGCAATGATCTTTTTAATGGTGGAACAGGTTCTGATACTTTCGTCTTTGCCAGCGGAGACGGGTTTAACCGGATCGAGGATTTTGGACCGAATGATCATCTTGATCTGAGCGGTGCCGGTATCACGGAGTTTGATCAGCTAAACCTTGTTGAGCAAAACGGGACTGTTTTCATCTTTATTGATGAGAATACGAGTATTGAATTGACGGGTATAAGCAAAATTGAGGATGTGAATCCGAATATTTTAATCACAGATGCTGCACCAGCACCAACACCAGTGCCAGCGCCAACACCAGTTGAGCCTGCGCCTGTTGAACCTGCGCCAATTGATCCTGTAACAGGTGAAGAGCTTCTTGGTGGTAAAGGTGACGACGTCCTTGAAGGCGGCGCCGGCGGAGATATTCTCCAAGGTGGTCAAGGTAATGATCTGCTTATCGGGAATGACGGCGCAGATGTCTTTGTTTTCGATGCAGATTCAGGCTTTAACCGAATTGTCGATTTCAATACTGATGAAGGCGATGCTATCAAACTTGTAGATACAGGCTTCTCAGATTTTGACGATCTTACACTTGTTGAAAATAACGGTACGGTTTTCTTATATATTGATGAGGACACCAGCGTTGAGTTTACGGATATAGCGCATATTGATGATCTGTCCGCTGATGACTTCATTTTCTAGGACAGTTTAAATGCTCAATAAGTTAGGCATTGCTTTGGCAGTGCCTATTTTTTTGTCTAAAAGGCGGGGTCGCCCCCATTGCTACCTCAAAATTGTATAGGCCCCTTTTAAGAATGAGGCTTGCCATAAGGTCAGGATAAGATATCCATGACACAAGGCGAACCATTCGGTTTTTGAGGGAAAAATCCAAAGTGCCACAAAAAGATAAATTGGATTTGACACAAGGTAAGGTGTCTTCCCATATATTGCGCATGCTAGGCCCGTCTAGTGTGGCGATCGTGGCTTTGCTCTCTGCGGGTATTATAGACACGATTTATCTGGGCCATCTCACCAACCCCAACATACCGGATATGGGTGTTTTGGCACTTGCGGCAGTGGGGTTCGCTTATCCTCTGACATTTGTTGGCAATAGCGCCAATATCGGACTGGGTGCGGGTACATTATCAGCGGTTTCGCGCGCTATAGGGCAGGGAGATATGGAACAGGCCCGCAGGCGCGGGACAGCGGCGATTTTACTCGCGCTATGTGTGATGTGTGTTGTGATTTCGACCATGTTAGTGCTTCTGCCGAGTGTTATGGATATGATGAGTAAAGATGCGCGTATCACGGCGCTATCTAAGAGCTATCTCTATATCACCCTGCCGGGATTGGTGATCATGTCCATGACCAGTATTTGTTCTAATACTTTGCGCGCACGAGGTGAGGCAGTCGTGCCGAGCTCTTTTCTTATCATTAGCGCAGTCGTCAATATCACCCTTGATCCGCTTTTGATTTTTGGTATTGGGCCGTTTCCGCGCCTCGAAGTTCAAGGGGCGGCTATGGCCACATTTGCAGGCTATTGTGCGGCGGCGAGTTTCGCACTTTATATGGTGGTTTTCCGGCGTAAGGCCGTTACATTTTCTGGCATGACATGGGAGTCTATCAAGCGCGGCTGGGCTGTGGTTGGACGTGTGGGACTGCCAGCCGCGGGTACGAATATTATTGTCCCTGTAGGGGCCACTTTCGCAGTGGCCATTATTTCGCGCTTCTTAACCGTTGAAGACGTGGCCGCTTTTACCGTTTCAGGGCGCGTGGAAATGTTATCTGTGGCTTTGCTCTATGCGCTTTCGGCCTGTATCGGCGCGGTGACAGGCCAGAACGGCGGGGCAGGCTTGACGGGGCGTGTGCGGGATACATTTAAATTTTGCTATTTTATATGTATTGTCTGGGGGACTTTATCCGCGGTCCTGTTGGCCCTTTTCGCTCATCCTATCGTATCCGTATTTACACCGGATAGTCAGGTTATGGCCAAAGCTATACCCTATTTCTATATTGTGCCGATAACCGTATTTTCTTACGGATTTGTCTTTGTGAGTGCCGCGGGACTAAACGCTTTGGGCCGTCCCTTATATGGTCTGTGCTACACAATAATCAGATCGCTCATCCTCTATGTCGTCTGCATTTATATAGGCGTACAGTTACAAGGGCTGACAGGCGCCTTTATCGGCATAGCCTTCGCCAATCTTGTTTCCGGTATTGCGGCCTATCTTTGGACAATGCGGCGAGCCCCTATGAGCGCAAATATCCGCTAGACTATAGGAAAGCTCTATAAACGTCATAGACAAAAACGAATAGCCTGCTAGGTTTTAATAGATTATGCCTTTAGCC
>CAZNCJ010000091.1:5768-8094 GCA_964571595.1 uncultured Caulobacterales bacterium
CGTCATAGACAAAAACGAATAGCCTGCTAGGTTTTAATAGATTATGCCTTTAGCCAATACCCTAGTTTTAAATGAATGGAGATTTTATGGGAGACATAAGTAAATGCCCGGTTATGCACGGCGCGAACAAAGCGGCTGTGACAGGCAGCACAGCAAACCAAGCATGGTGGCCTGAACAGCTTAACCTGAAAATTCTTAATCAGAACTCTTCCAATGTGAACCCGGCAGGCGAACGATTTGATTATGCTAAAGCGTTTAAGTCTCTTGATCTGAAAGCCTTAAAGGCTGATCTGACAAAGCTTATGACGGATAGTCAGGATTGGTGGCCGGCAGATTATGGTCATTACGGCGGTTTATTTGTACGCATGACATGGCACAGTGCGGGAACATATAGGACCTATGATGGACGCGGTGGTGCGTCTACCGGGTCACAAAGATTTGCCCCTCTCAATAGCTGGCCGGATAATGGTAATCTGGATAAGGCGCGCCGTCTGCTTTGGCCGATTAAACAAAAATACGGCAAGAAAATTTCTTGGGCGGATCTTTTGGTATTGGCGGGTAATGTCGCCATGGAATCCATGGGCTTTAAGACCTTTGGTTTTGGCGGTGGTCGCGAAGATGTATACGAGCCTGAAGAAGATATTTATTGGGGTCCTGAAACAGAATGGCTGGATGATAAACGCTATTCCGGTGAACGCGAACTCGCAAGCCCGCTCGGTGCGGTGCAAATGGGTTTGATCTATGTCAATCCAGAAGGTCCGAACGGCAATCCTGACCCGCTAAAATCAGCCTATGATATTCGCGATACATTTGCGCGTATGGCCATGGATGATTACGAAACTGTGGCCTTGGTCGCAGGTGGTCATACCTTTGGTAAAGGTCACGGGGCTGGCCCTGAAGATAAAGTCGGTGTTGAGCCTGAAGGTGCGCCGATGGAAAATCAAGGTTTTGGCTGGATTAATAGCCACGGCACAGGCAGCGGTAATGACACGACAACAGCCGGTTTTGAAGGCTCTTGGACGCCGACGCCTGATAAGTGGAATATGGAATATTTCGAAGTGCTTCTGGGCTATGATTGGGAGCAGGTTACAAGTGCATCTGGACATGTGCAGTGGCAGCCTAAAGCTGGACAAGGTGCCCCCGAGGCGCCGACAGCCGCCGATCCGTCCAAGACCCAACCACTGATGATGACCACAGCGGATATGGCGCTTAAACTCTTCCCGGATTACGCCAAGATCTCACAAAACTTTCTGGATAATCCTGACGAGTTTGCGGATGCTTATGCACGGGCCTGGTTTAAACTCACCCACAGAGATATGGGTCCGAAAGCACGCTATCTCGGCGAGGAAGTCCCGGCAGAAGATCTCATCTGGCAAGACCCTGTACCTGCCCGTAGCGGTGGTCTGGTGTCTGACCTTGAGATTGAAGGTCTAAAGAAGTCGATTATGGCATCAGGTCTTAGCGTGTCACAGCTTGTGACGACGGCTTGGGCATCAGCCTCGACCTTTAGAGGTTCTGATAAGCGAGGTGGTGCAAATGGTGCGCGTATTCGCTTGGCCCCGCAAAAAAACTGGGCGATTAACAAAGCTTCTGGCGTATCCAAAGTCATCTCGAAACTCGAAACTATTGCCAAGGATTTTGACGGTGATATTTCTATTGCCGACATGATTGTTCTCGGCGGCTGCGCGGCTATTGAAGCGGCAAGCGGTGTTGCGGTTCCGTTTACACCGGGCCGGACAGATGCCAGCCAAGCCCAGACGGATGTGGACAGTTTCGATGTTCTGGAGCCGAAATTTGACGGTTTTAGAAACTATAAGGACACAAAAGACCCGCGTTCCACAGAAGCCTTGCTTGTTGATAAAGCCCAGCTCTTAACGCTCACTGCGCCTGAGATGACTGTGCTTGTCGCTGGCCTGCGGACATTAGGCGCAAACGCTGATGGCAGCCAGAACGGTGTCTTTACAGATCAAGTCGGCACACTCACAAATGAAGGCTTACAAAACCTTCTGGATATGGGAGTGAAATGGTCGGCTACAGACAGCTCCGGCGAGATGTTTGAAGGTAAAGACCGCAAAACCGGTAAGGTAAAATATACCGGAACACGCGCCGATCTTGTCTTTGGATCCAATTCCATCTTGCGCGGCTTGGCGGAGTTTTATGCCGAGGCTGATTCAAAAGAAAAATTCGTCACGGACTTTATCGCGGCGTGGAATAAGGTGATGAACCTTGACCGTTTTGACTTGGCCCCTGAAGCCAGAGCCTAGTCACAATTTTTATAAGTTTGAAAAGCCCTCCTTGTGAGGGCTTTTTTAATGGGCGTTTTTAA
>CAZNCJ010000092.1:0-7963 GCA_964571595.1 uncultured Caulobacterales bacterium
TTCGAGCCTTCATTGACAGTCGGAGGGAAGACGCCGCCCGTATTTTGGGCTTGAGGGGTTTGCTCTAATAAAAGTGTTAAGCCAAGGATTGAAAGGCAAGTTTTTATAAATTTCATAAGCGATATAGTTTTGCGCATATTACCCTCAATGAACGTTTTTGTTTGTTATTATGTGCCGTTATCCACTGATATATAGATGTCTTATAATATAGCTAGATTCGTTTCATTGTGGAGAAGAAAAAGCGCGGCAGATTGTACGGGATCGCTGAATTTTTGTGCAATAAATTTAGTGTTTCATCATTGTCGGGCGAATTGCGAGGACAGGTCTTTAAGTTAACTGGCCTCAACAGGGCTATATTGCGGGATGCAGGTCGAATAACCAATGGCTGATTTGACGATGTCCCAGCCGTCAGAGCTTGTCGTGCGCCAAATTCCGCCCTTATAGCGAATACCATTCACGTTGTTTTCGGCCTGAGATAGTTTGAGGGAATATGTTTTACCGCTCTCATCTACGAAATCCTGAACAGGGTATTGATTATAAGCATCTTGCGACGGCTTAGAGGTTACAGAGGCGAGGGGCTCTGTGGGGACCAGACTAACTTCGCCATTGGGTGTAGCCAAGCTAGCGCCTTTGCCATTTTGAGAGAAAACCGCAAATTGTGAACCGGATTCAAACCAGATGAAAAGCCCGCATTCACCTGGGTCAAGATCACGCGCAGAAAGGGCCGATTTTGCATGGGCGCTATTTTGAGCGGTCTTTTGGGATTGAACTATAGACCTATCCGTCGTTGCGCAGGCCGATAGCCAGAAAGCACTTAAGGCGAATAAAATTCCGCGGCAATCTATATGTGTTTTTTTACTTAGCTGCATGCCTTCATTATGAGACAGTTTCCGCTTCATTATCAAGGGCTTATGCGAAAGGGTGCAAAAAATTGCATATTCTACAATGGTTTATTATGTGTTTTTATGTTTGATTAACTATAAAAATAAAAAATTTATTTAATCTTATAGGGTAAATACCAACTTGATACGGGGCGAACGTATCTGTTGGGGAAGTCAATGTTGAGGGAATATACATCAACATTTTTTAAGAACGATCAAGGCGCATTTGCGATTAATTTTGCATTATTTGGCCTTATGGCAGCCTTTGTTATAGGCATTGCACTTGATTGGTCTGTTCTAGTTAAAAAAAGCAAAATATACAAATCTTGGCTGATACTGCTGTATTGTCGGCTGCTGCCTCAAAAAAGCAGAACATAATGGAACTTACCATGATCGCGCAAGAATTAGTGCAGCCTAACCTGCCTGATGATGCGATAATAGACGTAAATTTCACGGATATGAGTAGTTCCGGATCGAGCAGTTCCAGAGGCTCAAAACCAAGTAAGGCTACGGAACCAGGCTTGCGCGTAGAGCTTTCATATATCCATCAACCTGTCATTGCCGGAATTTTGGGCATGGGCAAAGACATGTTGAAGGTTAAAGCCGTATCTGAAGCAGCGCTTATAGGAAATAAGAAGTTAAATATAGCTTTGGTGCTTGATACAACATTATCCATGGAAGGCGAAAGATTGGATGCTTTAAAAGAAGCAAGTTCTGATCTTATTACGCATCTTGAAAACCTTTCGACTGAAAGTGGGGACGTTAAAGTAAGTGTGGTGCCATTTTCGGATTATGTCAGAATTGATCCCGACTTAAGAGGCGAGTTTTGGCTTAACGCGCAGGAAGATCAAATCTTAGACAGGGATATTATCGACGACTCGAAATCGACAGGATGTGTTGAAGAGCTGATAAATGAGAAACTTGAAAAATCGTGTACGACCACAGTTTATAGGCCGAAGTCTGAACCCGCTAGCTGGGTCGGTTGCATGGGCTCTCGTAAAGATGGCTATCACACAGAAGTCAAATATATGGGTCGTCAAATGCAAGGTCCAGCAGGTAGAACTTTGTGTAATCGGCAAAACAATATCATGCAGCCTCTGAGTGATAATTTATCTGCTGTAAAGTCGACTATTGATGATTTCAGGGCTGTTGGTCAAACATATATGCCTGCGGGTCTAATCTGGGGCTGGAGAACACTCGATCCGAGTTTGCCATTTTCTGAAAGTGCGAACGATGATACCGAGACAAAAAACTTGCTCATTCTTATGACGGATGGAAGTAATACCACTGCATTAAACGGGGTGCGTTCTGAATTTGACGGCATTTATCATTGGGGTTTCAACGATGAAACTAAAACAGCTGACAGGGCGAATGAATTAACGGTCCAGCTTTGTGATTCTATAAAGTTAAATAATATAGAAATTCTGACCGTGGCATTCGGTGTGACTGATCAAGATACACTCAAACTACTACAGGGCTGTGCATCTGATTTGGGTAATTATTATTCGGCCATGGATAGCGACCGACTTATTGCCAGTTTTAATAATATCGGGGCGGAACTTGGTCAGGTAAGATTAACGCGCTAAGTTAATGTTTTTACTTAATTTTATTGATTAATAATGAGGTTATATCCTGTTTGTGCGGGATATTTCTACCCGCCTTATATGTCGAGGGCATTGAGGTGCTTATTCAGCAATTATCACCGAGGCTTTGGGCGGAATATTCACATGTAAATATAGTGAGTTAGTCTCTTAGTATTTGACCTTGTCATGCTTTTATCTTTAGAAAATAACACAAACGTCCTGTCTTGGAGAGGCTACCACCTTGAGACCCAATATCTTTTATCGTCTGCTTGCTGTTCTTAGCTTTATATTTTCCTTTGTCAGCCTTACGGCACATGCCGAAATTTTTTATCGGGGCACGGATGGTGACCCTGAAACAATGGACCATCACGGGACATCTACGAGTTCTGAAGCCAGGCTGATGGATGATCTCTATTCGGGCTTGGTTGATTTTAACGAAACCGCGAAAGTCATACCCGGCACGGCCAAAAGCTGGGAGATATCTCCTGACGGAGAAACATATACATTTCACCTGCGCGAGGATGCATTGTGGTCAAATGGCGATCAGGTGACAGCCCATGATTTCGTCTTTGCCTATAGGCGGCTAATGAACCCGCTAACGGCGGCTAAATATGCTACGATATTATATCCGATTAAAAATGCCGAGAAAGTCAATATTGGAGAGCTAGACGTCACTCAGCTCGGGGTGAAGGCTGTTAATGACACAACCTTGCAAATTCAACTTGAGCAGGCCACGCCTTATTTTCTTGAGCAATTAACCCATCAAACGGGCAAGCCCTTACATCAAAAGTCCTTAGAGGCTCTGGGTGATCAATTCGTCAAGCCGGGTAATTTGATCACGAACGGGCCTTATGTGCTTGTGTCATATACGTTGAACGACCGCATTGTGATGAAAAAGAACCCGCATTTCTATGAAGCGGATAATGTCGATATTGAAGAGATACATTATATACCGTTTGAAGACCGCTCGACCTGTGTGCGGGCATGGGAAGCGGGGGAAGTGCATGTATGCTCAGACCTGCCTGCCCAAGAACTTGAAAGATTAAAAGTGTATGGCAACTCCCTGAGTATCGTGCCTTATCTGGGGACCTATTATTACGCCTTAAACACAACGGATGAATTTTTATCTGATCCCGAGGTGCGCAAAGCCATGTCCATGGTGATTGACCGCGAGTTTCTGGCCGAAGAAATCTGGCCGGGCATGATACCAGCGAAAAGTCTGGTGCCGGTCGGTATAAGTAATTATTCTACGGGTTCACCTGTCACAGAATATTTCAACATGTCTATGCTTGACCGAGAAGACGAGGCTGTTGCGATTATGGCGCGAAAGGGCGTTAGTAAGGAAAATCCGGTCACTGTGGAGCTAATGTATAATAGTGGTGAGAACCATAAAAACACAGCTACGGCGATTGCTGATATGTGGTCGGAAATCGGGATCAATATTACCTATAAAATCCGAGATGCAGCCGCTCATTATGCGCATTTGAGGGATTTGGGTGATGTGCAAATCGCGCGTGCGGGATGGATTGGGGATTATTCAGATCCGCAAAATTTCCTGTTTTTACTCGAGTCCCATAATACCGGCTTTAATTATTCGCGTTATAATAATCCGGAGTTTGATGGGTTAATGGTCGAAGCGGCAGAGGAGCTGGATCTAGAGAAGCGCGCGCAAATCCTCAATGATGCAGAAGCGCATATCATGCGCGATACGCCCTTTCTTCCGATATTTTACTATTCCTCATTTACACTGGTATCTCCGCTGGTAGAAAATTGGCAGAGCAATGTTCTTAATAAGAACCCGAGCCGGTTCTTGTCTTTGAAAAAGCCGTCCTAATGTCACCCGTTTTCAATCCGAATATAAGGCCGATACATATAT
This sequence comes from uncultured Caulobacterales bacterium, assembly GCA_964571595.1. Taxonomy (GTDB): domain Bacteria; phylum Pseudomonadota; class Alphaproteobacteria; order Caulobacterales; family Maricaulaceae; genus CALCKU01. The sequence goes on from CAZNCJ010000092.1 coordinate 4,341, forward strand.
GCTGAATTATGCGTTGAAGCGCTTATTGACGATAATACCGACCTTGTTGGCGATTATCACGCTGACATTTTTCTTGATGCGTGTCGCACCAGGCGGGCCATTTGATGAAGAGCGTCCGCTTGCGCCCTCAGTTCTGGAAAATATCCGCGCCAGCTATGGTTTGGATAAACCCCTGATCGAGCAATATTTCACTTATATTGGTAACTTATTCCGAGGTGATATGGGGCCGTCCTTTGTCTATCGGGACAAGCGTGTTCACGAGGTCTTGGCTGAAGGCCTGCCTATATCCATGACCTTGGGGGGAACGGCTCTTATATTGGCTCTGATCATCGGTGTATTTTTGGGCAGTGTAGCCGCGCTTAATCAGAACAAGAAAACCGATGTCGCGATTGTGACATTTGCGACTTTCGGCATAACCACACCGAATTATGTGGTTGCGCCCATTTTGACTTTGATATTTGCTTTAACTTTTAGCTTATTGCCCGCAACGGGGTGGGGCACGCCGCAGCAAATGATATTACCTGTTATCTCTCTGGCTTTGCCGCAGATAGCTATCATTACGCGCCTTATGCGCGGCAGCATGCTCGAATCGCTTAAGTCTGATCACATACGCACGGCGCGCGCTTACGGCCTGCCCATGTCACATGTCGTTGGGAAACACGCCATGCGATCGGCTTTACTGCCTGTAATCAGCTATCTTGGGCCCGCAGCTGCAGGCTTGATGACAGGCTCTATTGTCATTGAACAGATTTTTAATTTGCCGGGTATTGGGCGGTATTTTGTGACGAGTGCGCTTAACCGCGATTACACCATGGTCATGGGCACTGTTATTATCGTGGCGACTTTAGTTTTGGTATTTAATCTGATTGTCGATCTGCTCTATTCCGTCCTAGACCCAAGGGTGCGTTATGACTGATACATCAACGTTAAACACCCAGACAGATATTACTGAAGACAAAGCGGTTAAAGGCCGCTCTTTGTTGGATACTGCGCTTTTGCGCCTCAAACGCAACCGCGCCGCCATGCTGTCTTTATGGGTGGTGATCGGCATGACATTGGCCGCTATTTTCGGGCCTATACTTTCGCCCCATCCTTATGACGAAGTGTATAATCATTTTGTCGGGGCCAAGCCCTCTATGACGGCCTATCCAAAACAAGACCAGATTATGCCTATAACTGAACGTGCGCTTAGTCGCGCGCGGGTCAATATGGAAAATATCGACGTTACGTCTAATAAGGTCGAGATTGATATTATAAACCGTAAATCTGAGCCGATAGATCCGCGTATTACACGCTATATGTTGCGAACGGATGTGTTTGAGAATGTGCGTATGGAAGCCCTGCCAGACGATCCTCGCCGCGCGGTTATGCATGCTGATGTGAAACCTTTGCGCTTTTTAATGGGCACAGATCAGAACGGGCGCGATATGCTCACCCGTATTTTTATGTCCTTGCGTATCTCGCTTATGGTTGGGGCCTTAGCCACAGGTGTGGCCTTAATTATCGGTGTGACTTACGGGGCTATTTCAGGCTTTATAGGGGGCAATGTCGATAACCTCATGATGCGCTTTGTCGATTTACTCTATTCGCTGCCCTTTGTGTTTTTCGTTATTTTACTGGTCGTTTTCTTTGGCAATAATATTGTGCTTATTTTTATAGCCGTCGGGGCGATACAATGGCTGGATATGGCCCGCATTGTGCGTGGCCAGACCTTGCAATTAAAACAGCAGGAATTTGTGCAGGCCTCACAAGCTCTGGGCGTGAGCCGTTTTAATATTATCAAGCGCCATATTATTCCTAATCTCGCGGGGACTGTTGTGGTCTATATGACGCTCCTCATTCCGCGTGTGATCTTGCTTGAGAGCTTTTTGAGTTTTCTTGGCTTAGGCGTGCAAGAACCTCTCACCTCCCTTGGTGTGCTGATAGCCGAAGGTGCGCGCTATATGCGAAATGATCCTTATTTATTGATTTATCCGGCCCTGACGATGTCGATCTTGCTCTTTGCTCTGAACTTCTTGGGTGACGGGCTGCGTGATGCCTTAGACCCGAAAGACCGCTAAGATGAACACGTCCGTCCCCGCTCTCGATATTCAAAACCTTATTGTCGATTTCGACACGCCAGACGGTGTTGTACATGCCGTTAAAGGCGTTTCCCTCACCATTGCCCCCGGCGAGATTGTCGCTATTGTCGGAGAGAGCGGCTCGGGCAAAAGCCAGATAGCCATGTCAACTTTGGGCATTCTGGCGGGTAATGGTCGCGCGCAAGGCAAGATTTTATTACAGGGCCAAGACCTTTTAAGCCTTAAACGAAAAGAGCTAAATGAAATTCGCGGCTCTAAAATTTCTATCATTTTCCAAGAGCCCATGACCTCGCTTGATCCTCTATATCGTGTGGGCGATCAGATTATGGAACCGCTGCGCGCCCATAGTGATCTTACGAAAGCGCAAGCACGTGACAAAGCCTTGGAACTTATGCGCCAAGTACAAATCCCTGACCCGGAGCGCCGCTTTAAATCATTTCCAAGCGAGCTTTCAGGCGGGCAGCGCCAACGTATTATGATTGCTATGGCGCTTGCCAATAAACCGGATGTGCTGATTGCCGACGAGCCAACAACAGCGCTGGACGTGACAACGCAGGCTGAGATTTTGAAATTACTAGCCGCGCTCAATAAAGAACTGGGTATGAGCATTGTGTTCATCACACATGATTTGGGGATTGTGGAAGCCTTTGCCGAGCGTGTTTATGTTATGCAAAAAGGCACGGTCAAAGAGTTCGGAACGACTGAGACTATCTTCAAGACCCCTAAAACAGATTACACAAAAACCCTTCTGGCGGCGGAACCTGAAGGGGCAAAAGAGCCGATAGATACAAAGCAAGCGCTTGTCTTGGAAGCGCAAAAAATGAATGTGGTTTACGGCAAAGGGCCAGGCTTTTTACAAAAAGATACACGCTTTCACGCGGTCAAAGATACGGATGTCCAATTACGCAAGGGCCAGACGATCGGGCTGGTGGGCGAGAGTGGTTCGGGTAAGTCCACACTCGGGCGGGCCATATTGCGCCTGACCCAGAGTAAAGGCCCGATTATATATCTCGGGAAAAACATCCAAGAACTCCCCATACAAGAGCTAAAGCCTTTGCGCGAAGATCTACAAATGGTTTTCCAAGACCCTTACGGCTCTCTGTCTCCGCGTATGACTGTGTTAAGTATCGTCGAAGAAGGCTTGCTCACCCACAGACCCGAGCTTGGCAAGGCAGAGCGTAACCGCATGGCCTTAGAGACACTGGATAAGGTCGGGCTAGACCAATCGGTGCGAAATCGTTTCCCGCATGAGTTTTCAGGTGGTCAGCGCCAAAGAATAGCCATTGCGCGTGCAATGGTACTTCAACCGGATGTGGTCGTGCTTGACGAGCCGACATCAGCGCTAGACCGAACGGTGCAAAAAGAAGTCCTCGATCTTTTGCGGGGATTACAAGACGAATATGAGCTGTCCTATATCTTCATCAGCCATGACTTGGCCGTGATAAAAGTCATGGCCGATTATGTAATGGTGATGCGCGAGGGCAAGATCGTCGAAGAGGGCATCACGCAGGATATTTTCGACCGACCCCAACAAGACTACAC
>CAZNCJ010000093.1:0-7947 GCA_964571595.1 uncultured Caulobacterales bacterium
CGATTCGCGAAGGTGGCCGGACTGTCGGCGCCGGCGTCGTCGCGAAAATTATTGAATAGAGTAGGAATTTCATAGGTTTACCGGTTTTCGGTAAGCCCAGCCCGAACGGCATAGGGGTGTAGCTCAGTTGGTAGAGCATCGGTCTCCAAAACCGAGGGTCGGGGGTTCGAGTCCCTCCGCCCCTGCCACGACAGGCCCCGAAACACGGGAAACCCGATAAACGGGAAAAATGAGTAACGCGGACTGAAAACTCTCAAGGTTTTTGGCTCGCGTTTTGGAGTTTAAAAAGAATGGCTGAATCAAAATCGCCAAATAAGAAAACGACCGACAAAGTCAGTCCGGTAAAATATGTCGGACAGGTACGTCAGGAAGCCCGAAAAGTTGTCTGGCCGACAAGCCGTGAGACTATGGTGACGACTGTGCTTGTCATGTTCATGGTGATTTTGATGGGTATATTTTTCTTTTTTGTGGATTGGGTATTGGCTTTCGCCATCCGAATTATTTTGGGTCTGGGAGGAGCAGCTTAATGGCGGCAAAGTGGTATATTGTGCAGGCCTACTCCAATTTCGAGAAGCGGGTGAAGGAAAGTCTTGAGCGCGACGCGCAGGAAAAGGGCTTATCCCATTTGTTTGAAGAAATTTTAGTGCCAACGGAAAATGTTGTTGAGATCCGTAAGGGACGCAAGGTTGAAAGCGAACGCAAATTTTTCCCGGGATATGTTCTGGTGAAAATGGACCTCACGGATGAGGCCTATCATTTGGTTAAAAACACTCCGAAAGTCACCGGATTTTTAGGCTCTGGCCTCAAGCCTCTGCCTGTATCTGAGGCTGAAGTCGCGCGGATTGTCGGTCAAATCCAGGAAGGTGCGGAAACAACACGTCCGCTTATCTCCTTTGACCTTGGTGAGATTGTCAAAGTCATTGACGGGCCGTTTCAGAGCTTTAACGGCTCCGTTGAGTCTGTTGATGAGGAAAATGCACGCTTGAAAGTGCTGATTAATATTTTTGGACAGGGCACACCTGTCGAACTTGAATATACGCAGGTCGAAAAACAGACCTAGCGTTTATTGTTTGTGGGAGGCGGCCAATAAGTCCATTGGCTGGTCCGTACCACGAACGCCACATCGGCCCATATGAGGTGGGCCGAGTTTTAACCGGGACATTGTCCCAAAGGAGTGGAAAATGGCAAAGAAGATTGATGGCTACATCAAGCTCATGATCCCGGCGGGTGCTGCTAACCCGTCACCGCCTCTAGGGCCTGCATTGGGTCAGCGCGGCGTCAATATTATGGAATTCGCAAAGGCGTTTAATGCCAAAACCGAAGATTTGGAGCGTAACATACCTGTTCCAACTGTTATTACGGTCTATGCGGATAAATCCTTTACATTTGTAACAAAAACCCCGCCTGCCTCTTATTATCTTAAGAAAATGGCCGGTAAAAAATCTGGTGCCAACCATCCGGGTCGCGAAATTGGCGGTACGGTCACTATGGCGCAGTGCAAAGAAATCGCAGAGTTAAAAATGGCTGATCTTTCGGCCAATGATCTTGACCAAGGCGCTAAAATCATAGCCGGCTCAGCCCGTTCTATGGGCTATGAGGTCACGGAGTAGGATTATGGCAAAGCAAGGAAAAAGATACGCAGCGGCAAGTGCTGCTTATGACAAAAACGTCTTACATACGATTGTAGACGCTGTAAAAATTATCAAGGGTAATGCCAATTGCAAGTTTGACGAAACGATCGAGCTTTCAATCAATCTCGGTGTTGATCCACGCCATGCCGACCAAATGGTACGCGGTGTGTGTAACCTGCCAAATGGCACGGGCCGCTCTGTGCGTGTTGCCGTATTTGCCAAAGATGCAAAGGCTGATGAGGCCAAGGCTGCGGGTGCTGATATTGTCGGCGCTGATGATCTGGCTGCGCAAATACAGTCAGGCGATATGCCGTTTGACCGCGTGATTGCCACACCTGATATGATGCCGCTTGTCGGTCGCTTGGGTAAGGTTCTAGGGCCGAAAGGTATGATGCCGAACCCGAAGGTTGGTACTGTCACACCCGATGTGGCCAAGGCGGTTAAAGATGCCAAAGGCGGCGCCGTTGAATTTCGCGCCGAGAAGGCCGGAATTATTCAAGCGGGCGTGGGTAAAGCCAGCTTTACCGAGTCAGCTTTGGCTGAAAATGTTTCTGCGTTTTTAACGGCGATCCAAAAGGCTCGCCCGTCAGGCGCTAAAGGCGTGTTTATGAAGCGTATCACAATCAGCTCGACCATGGGTCCGGGCGTGAAAGTGGATACGGCGGAAGTAAACGCCTAATCGAATTTGCGTGCATTTGCGCGCAAAGGCATTGTCATTTTGACAATGTCGCTGTCCAAGACCACCGGTGCCACCATATGGGGGCTTAATTTCCGGCGCAGACAGAGTGAAAACTGATACACCCTGACTTTACGTCAGACGTCAGTTCGAACCCTGTGAAACCCTTTAGGGGAAACCCGTAAGGGGGACAGATACTCGCTTTCTGGCTCTTTGAGGCAGGAGGCACTTAAAGAGCTTCACATGGGGTGGAGCTCATAACAGGGAGACCGCAATGGATCGTAATGAAAAAGCGGAAATGGTAAAAGTACTGGAAGGTATTTTTGACAATTCTGGATCCGTGGTCATGGCTGAATATTCAGGTATGACCGTTGTGGAAATGACGGAACTGCGTGCCAAGCTCAGAGAGCAAGGCGCAACGATCCGTGTTGTTAAAAACCGTCTCGCCAAAATCGCACTTAAAGGCCGTCCAGCGGAAGCTGCCGGTTCAATGCTCTCCGGTCCTGTGGCTATTGCCTATGCCGAAGACATGGTCAGTGCGCCTAAGGTGGCCGTGGAATTTGCCAAGGAAAGCGATGCTTTCAATATTATTGGTGGTTTCATGGGTGAAGAGATCTTTGACATGTCAGGTATTGAGGCTTTGTCCAAACTACCATCACGCGAAGAACTTATTGGCATGGCCGCACAGCGTTTGCTGGGTCAGGCTTTACAGGTGGCTCAGCGTCTTATGTCACAAGGATCTGCACTTTCGGGTGCGATCAAAGTGATCGAAGAAAAAGCAGCGGCCTAATTGGTCTTAACAACATCATTCTCGCAAATCGAACTGAACTTTAATTAAAGGAAACACAAATGGCTGATGTAAAAAAGCTAGCTGATGAGCTGATGGGTCTTACCATCCTCGAAGCAAAAGAACTTAACGACATTCTTGAAGAAAACGGCATTAAGGCCGCGGCTGCAGTAGCAGTTGCCGGACCTGGTGGCGGTGCTGGCGGCGGCGAAGCTGCTGCTGAAAAGGATGAGTTTGACGTCATTCTGGCCTCATTTGGTGACAAGAAAATCAATGTCATCAAGGAAGTCCGCGGCATAACAGGTCTTGGCCTGAAAGAAGCCAAGGACCTCGTCGAAGGTGCGCCTAAGCCTGTTAAGGAAGGCGTCTCTAAGGACGAAGCCGAAGAGATTAAAGGTAAGCTGGAAGCCGCTGGCGCGACTGTCGAGCTTAAGTAATCTTACGGGTTCGGCCTCTGGCCCAGCTTGGGGCCGAACCTATACCCTTTCTCGTTGGGGGTGAAATTGGCGGGACTGACGGAAACAGGTAAAATTCCATGAATTTTTAAAGGGACTGATCGTTCTGCAGGCGGCAGTACCCAAAAGGAAAAGGTATCTTTGATGTCGCTTTCATTTACAGGTAAAAAACGTATTCGTAAAAGCTTTGGTCGCATTCCGGAAGTTGTCCGCATGCCCAATCTGATCGAGGTGCAAAAGAGCTCTTATGAGCTGTTTTTGCAAAAAAACATCCCGCATGAAGACCGTGGTGATCAAGGTATGAACGGCACTTTCAAGTCCGTTTTTCCGGTGCGGGACTTTTCAGATCGTGCCGTGCTCGAATATGTTTCGTTTGAGTTCGAACCGCCAAAATTTGACGAAGAAGAGTGTCAGCAGCGCGATATTACATACGCCGCTCCCCTCAAGGTGAAAATGCGCCTTGTTGTCTTTGATATTGATGATGATACCGGCGCACGCTCTGTGAAAGATATTAAAGAGCAAGACGTCTATATGGGCGATATTCCTTTGATGACGGAAAAAGGGACATTTATTGTAAACGGAACTGAGCGCGTCATCGTCTCGCAAATGCACAGATCACCGGGTGTGTTTTTCGACCATGATAAAGGTAAAGGCCATAGTTCAGGCAAATTCTTGTTCTCGGCGCGGATTATTCCTTATCGCGGCTCTTGGCTTGATTTCGAATTTGACGCCAAAGACATTTTACATGCGCGGATTGACCGTCGTCGTAAATTACCAGCTACAACTATTCTTTATGCTCTTGGCATGACGAAAGAAGATATACTGGCTGAATATTATGACACGATTAAATATAAGCGTGACAATAAGAAAAATGGCTGGACACTGCCGTTTAAGGCGGATGATTACCGCGGCGCCAAGCTGCAAAGTGATCTGGTAGATGCCGCGACGGGCGAAGTTGTGGCCCCTAAAGGCCGTAAATTAACCGCGCGCGGAGCCAAAAAACTGGCAGATGACGGCGTGAAGTCGCTTTTGATTACCGATGAGCAGCTTTCTGAGCGTTACGCAGCGGAAGATATCGTCAATACCAAAACCGGTCAGATTTACGCTGAAGCTGGAGATGAGCTGACGCCTGAAAATATCGAATTAATCATCGAGGCCGGTATTTCGGAGCTTTCCGTTCTTAACATTGATAATATCAATGTCGGGCCATATATCCGTACAACTTTGGCGGCCGATAAAAATGACAGCCGCGAAGGTGCGCTTGTCGATATTTACCGTGTGATGCGCCCGGGTGAACCGCCAACAACGGAAACTGCCGAAGCTCTTTTCCAAAGCCTGTTCTTTGACAGTGAGCGTTATGATCTCTCGGCTGTGGGCCGTGTGAAAATGAATATGCGCATGAATATGGATTGTCCTGATGACGTCCGTGTCCTGCGCAATGAGGACTTGCTGGCTGTCGTAGATACGCTGGTTAAGCTCAAAGACGGTATCGGCTCTGTTGACGATATTGATAATCTTGGCAATCGCCGTGTTCGCTCTGTGGGTGAGCTGATGGAAAATCAATACCGTATTGGCCTGCTTCGCATGGAGCGCGCCATTAAAGAGCGTATGTCCTCTGTCGATATTGAAACTGTCATGCCGCATGATTTGATTAATGCAAAACCTGCGGCGGCTGTGGTGCGTGAGTTCTTTGGCTCATCCCAGCTCTCACAATTTATGGACCAGACAAACCCGCTTTCTGAAATTACGCATAAGCGCCGCCTATCAGCGCTTGGACCGGGTGGTCTCACACGCGAACGTGCCGGGTTTGAGGTACGGGACGTCCATCCGACCCATTATGGTCGTATCTGTCCGATTGAAACACCGGAAGGGCCAAACATTGGCTTGATCAACTCATTGGCGACACATGCGCGTGTCAATAAATACGGCTTTATTGAAAGCCCGTATCGTAAAATCAATGAGGGTAAATTAACCGATGAGGTTGTCTATCTCTCGGCTATGGAAGAAAGCCGTTATTCAGTGGCTCAAGCCAATGCTGAAATTGATGAAGATGGTAAGCTAAAGTCTGACTTTGTGACATGTCGGGTCAACGGTGAAGTGACATTGGTGGCACGTGAGAACGTGAACTTTATTGATGTCTCGCCTAAACAACTTGTGTCTGTTGCCGCAGCCCTTATTCCGTTTTTGGAAAATGATGATGCGAACCGCGCGCTGATGGGATCAAACATGATGCGTCAAGCCGTGCCGCTCTTAAAGGCGGAAGCGCCGCTTGTGGGTACAGGCATGGAATCTGTTGTGGCGCTTGATTCAGGCGCGACCGTTGCCGCCAAGCGCGAAGGCGTAGTCGAGCAAGTTGATGCCAAGCGTATTGTGATACGGGCGACGAAAGAAACCGATCTTAAGCGTTCGGGTGTGGATATTTACAATCTGTTGAAATTCCAGCGCTCTAACCAGTCGACTTGTATTAATCAAAGACCGCTTGTGCGTGTTGGTGATATTGTTCAGGCTGGCGATATAATCGCAGACGGACCATCCACAGATCTGGGCGAACTGGCTCTGGGACGTAATATCCTTGTCGCCTTTATGCCTTGGAACGGCTATAATTTTGAGGACTCAATCCTGATCTCAGAGCGCATTGTGCGCGATGATGTCTATACCTCTCTTCACCTTGAAGAATTTTCAATCATGGCACGCGATACTAAGCTCGGGCCTGAGGAAATTACGCGCGATATTCCAAATGTCGGCGAAGAGGCTCTGCGTAATCTTGACGAGGCCGGTATTGTGGCTGTCGGGGCGGAAGTCCATTCAGGCGATATTCTTGTCGGTAAGGTGACACCAAAAGGCGAAAGCCCGATGACGCCGGAAGAAAAACTTCTGCGCGCCATTTTCGGTGAGAAAGCCTCCGATGTTCGCGACACCTCACTTAAGCTACCTCCGGGAGCCTCTGGTACAGTTGTTGAAGTACGTGTCTTTAACCGCCACGGTGTTGAGAAAGATGAGCGCGCAATCCAGATTGAACGCGAAGAAATCGAATTCCTCGGCAAAGACCGTGATGATGAGCTTTCCATTCTTGAGCGCTCTGTCTACGCCTCAGTTGAGAAAACGCTCATGGGTAAAAAGGCTGTTTCTGGTCCGCGCGGATTTAAGAAAGGCTCGATCACCAAAGAGAATTTGGACGAAATTCCGCGGAGTGACTGGTGGCGTATTGGTCTTGATGACGAAAAAGCCATTGGCCAGCTGGAAGCCTTAAAAGAGCAATATGACAGCTCTAAGGCGCGACTGGATGCGCGTTTTGAGGATAAGGTTGATAAATTGCAGCGCGGCGACGAATTACCGCCCGGTGTGATGAAAATGGTCAAGGTTTTCGTTGCGGTGAAACGAAAGTTACAGCCCGGTGATAAAATGGCCGGACGTCACGGAAACAAAGGTGTGATTTCTAAAATCAACCCGATTGAAGATATGCCGTTTCTAGCTAATGGTAAGCCTGTTGATATTGTGCTCAATCCGCTGGGCGTTCCGTCGCGAATGAATGTCGGGCAAATTCTGGAAACCCATTTGGGATGGGCGTGTTCCGGGGTTGGCAATATGATCAATGACGCTTTGGAAAGCTTTAAGCAAGACGGCGATATGGCGGGCCTAAAAGACACGCTCGCTTTGGCTTATGGTGAAGGCGAGGCGCTGCCGCGTAAAAATGAAGAACTGGTTGAACTGGCTGGCAACCTCACAAATGGTGTGCCGATTGCGACACCTGTTTTTGACGGTGCGCGCGAGCCCGATATTGTTGGCATGCTCGAAAGAGCCGGTCTGGCCGATAGTGGACAGGTCACGCTGTTTGACGGACGCACAGGTGAGCAATTCATCCGTCCTGTGACAGTCGGCTATAAATATCTGCTTAAGCTCCATCACTTGGTGGATGATAAAATCCACGCCCGCTCTATCGGGCCGTACTCGCTTGTCACCCAGCAACCTCTGGGCGGTAAAGCGCAATTTGGTGGTCAGCGCTTTGGTGAGATGGAAGTCTGGGCACTTGAGGCTTATGGTGCGGCTTATACGCTCCAGGAAATGCTGACAGTCAAATCAGATGACGTCGCGGGTAGAACGAAGGTTTACGAATCAATCGTTCGCGGTGATGATGCATTTGAAGCGGGCATACCAGAGAGCTTTAACGTTCTGATTAAAGAGATCAGATCGCTGGGCCTCAATGTAGAGCTAACGAACGGCTAGAGGCTATTGGGGCGGCTTATGGCCGTCTTGAGATTTGTTTTTAACGCGAAAGGTGGACGCACCCTCGCAAACAAAAGGAAAATACCATGAACAAAGAGGTCATGAACATTTTCAATCCTGCGCAAGAAGGCCCGACCTTTGACCGCATTCGTATCTCGCTGGCCAGCCCGGAGA
>CAZNCJ010000094.1:0-7937 GCA_964571595.1 uncultured Caulobacterales bacterium
TTGTTTTCTTCTTCGTTGTTTTCGCAGGCCTTGCCTTCTCCCGCTCTTTATCGCGTTTTAGCATCGGGCCGAGATATTTTCCTGTCCAGCTCGCTTTAGATTTCGCCACCGTTTCGGGCGTGCCCACGGCGACAATTTCCCCGCCGCCGTCACCACCTTCCGGGCCAAGGTCTATAATCCAATCCGCCGTTTTAATCACGTCCAGATTATGCTCGATTATAATCATTGTATTTCCGGTGCTCACGAGTTCTTGTAAGACTTCGAGCAGTTTTTTTACGTCCTCGAAATGCAGGCCCGTCGTTGGTTCGTCCAGAATATAGAGCGTACGCCCTGTAGCGCGCTTGGAGAGCTCCTTGGCGAGCTTGACCCGCTGGGCTTCCCCGCCCGAGAGCGTGGTGGCCTGTTGGCCGACTTTGAGATAATCCAGACCGACACGTTTGAGCGTGTGCATTTTATCGCGAATACTCGGCACGGCCTTGAAGAAATCTGCGGCTTCCTCAATTGTCATATCCAGTACGTCGGCAATGGATTTGCCCTTGAATTTTATCTCGAGGGTTTCGCGGTTATAGCGCGCGCCCTTACAGGTATCACAGGTGACATAAACATCAGGCAGGAAATGCATTTCGATTTTAATGACGCCGCCGCCTTGGCAGTTCTCGCAGCGCCCGCCTTTGACATTAAAGCTAAAACGGCCGGGTTTATAGCCGCGCGTCTTGGCCTCTGGCAGGCCTGAAAACCATTCCCGGATTGGGGTGAAGGCGCCGGTATAAGTCGCGGGATTAGAACGCGGCGTGCGTCCAATCGGGCTTTGGTCAATATCGATAATTTTGTCGAGATATTCCAAGCCTTCAATCGAGCCATGGGGCATGGGTTGGTAAGAGGGGTTATTATTGAGTTTGCGCGCGGCGGCTTTGTAGAGGGTTTCAACTGTTAGGGTTGATTTTCCGCCCCCCGACACGCCTGTCACGCAGCACAAAATCCCCAGCGGGAATTCGGCAGTAATGTTTTTAAGATTATTGCCGCGCGCACCTTTAATGCGGATAAATTTATCGGGATTAATCGTGCGGCGTTCTTCTGGCAGGGCGATTTCTTTTTTCCCCGTCAGATATTTCCCTGTCAGGGATTTCCGCGAGCTTTTGATCTTGGCAGGCGTGCCCGAGGCGACAATCTCCCCGCCGTGAACACCTGCAAGCGGGCCCATATCGACAACATAATCCGCCGTTAAAATCGCGTCTTCATCATGCTCGACGACGATCACTGTATTTCCGAGATCACGTAAATTCTGCAAGGTCTCGAGCAGGCGGGCATTATCGCGTTGATGCAGGCCGATTGAAGGCTCGTCTAAAACGTATAGTACACCGGTAAGGCCAGAGCCGATTTGCGAGGCCAGCCTGATACGCTGTGACTCACCGCCCGATAAGGAGCCTGACCCGCGCCCTAATGTGAGGTAATCCAGCCCCACGGCGTTGAGGAATTTTAGCCTGTCGCAGATCTCTTTGAGGATACGCTCGGCGATTTCCATATCCTTGGGCGAAAGCTCTGTTTTCAGGGATTCGAATTTGGCCAGCGCGTCTTTGATCGACATATCGCCCGTAACCGAAATATCCATGCCCGCGACTTTGACGGCGAGTGTTTCAGGACGCAGGCGCTTGCCACCACACGTCTCGCAGCGTGCATCTGACATATATTTGCCAAGTTCTTCGTGCATCCATGTCGACTCGGTTTCGCGGTAGCGGCGCTCAAGATTAGGAATGACGCCCTCAAAGGGTTTTGTGGTTTCATATCGACGTCCGTCATCTTGGTAGACGAATTTTATATTCGCCCCGTTCGTGCCGTAAAGCACGACCTCTTTGGCCCCGTCGGATAGATCCGCAAAGGGGGCCTCAAGATCAAAACCATAATGCTCACTCAGTGACTTAAGCGTTTGCATATACAGGCTGCTGGGAGTTTTTGACCACGGGGCTATTGCGCCTGAGGCGAGGGATTTATCCGTCTGGGGGACAATCATATCGGCGTCAAATTTAAGTTCTTTTCCGAGGCCGTCACACACAGGGCAGGCGCCGTGGGGATTGTTAAAAGAAAAGAGACGCGGTTCGATCTCAGAGATTGTAAAACCGGATACGGGGCAGGCAAATTTCTCGCTAAACAGAATGCGTTCCGCCTCGCCGTTTTTGGGCGCGTCGGCATATTCGGCAATCGCCAGACCGTCCGCCAATCTTAAGGCTTGTTCCAAGCTATCGGCCAAGCGGGTTTCTAAGCCTTCGCGTGTGACAATGCGGTCGACAACGACATCAATGTCGTGCTTGTATTTTTTGTCCAGTTCGGGGGCTTCTTCGATCCGGTAAAACTCGCCGTCAACTTTGGCGCGCTGATAGCCTTGCTTCATGAGGTCTGCAAATTCTTTGCGGTATTCGCCTTTGCGCCCACGTACAATCGGCGCGAGGATATAGAGCTTGGTGCCTTCGGGCAGGGCCATGATGCGGTCAACCATCTGGCTGACTTGCTGGCTCTCAATCGGCAGACCCGTTGCAGGCGAATAGGGCATACCGACGCGCGCCCATAACAGGCGCATATAATCATAAATTTCTGTGACGGTCCCGACTGTAGAGCGCGGATTACGCGAGGTTGTTTTTTGCTCAATCGAAATAGCAGGCGAGAGGCCTTCAATACTATCGACGTCAGGCTTTTGTTGAAGCTCGAGGAACTGGCGGGCATAGGCTGATAGGCTCTCGACATAACGCCGTTGGCCTTCTGCATATATCGTATCAAAGGCGAGTGAGGATTTCCCCGAGCCCGATAAGCCGGTAATCACGATCAGCTTATCGCGCGGCAGATCGACATTGACGCTCTTGAGATTATGCTCTCTGGCGCCGCGGACACGTATTGTTTTTAATGTGCTCATGATAAATCCGTGCTGAAAAGTGTGGACAAAGTCTTGCCATGCAAGGTTTTCCTATCCGCCTAGATGGACTTAGTCGGTGAAAATCTGCAATACAAGAGCAATAGATAACGGGCTTGCATAATTCCTGTGAGTCGATTAGAACAGAATAAGAACATTTAAAATTTTGGGTGAAGCGTCAAGAGGTAAATTATGGCCGGGTCAATAAACAAGGTTATATTGGTAGGAAATGTCGGGAGTGATCCTGAAATCCGCAGTTTTAATAATGGGGGCAAGGTAGCGAATTTTTCTTTGGCGACTTCTGAGAGCTGGCGTGATAAGAAATCGGGTGAAAAGCGCGAGAAAACGGAATGGCACCGTGTTGCTGTTTTCCAAGAAGGCCTTGTCGGGGTTGTCGAGCGCTATGTCAAAAAGGGCAGCAAGCTTTATATTGAGGGCAAGCTCCAGACCCGTAAGTGGCAAGACCGGGACGGAAACGATAAATATACGACCGAAGTTGTTTTGCAGGGCTATGGCGGTAATCTGACATTGCTGGATAGCCGTAACTCTCAAGGCGGCGGTAATTACGGCGGCGGCGGCGGCGGCTATAATCAAGATAGTGGTTATGGCAATCAGGGCGGCGGTGGTTCGCAAGGTGGTAATCAGGGCGGCTCTCAGGGTGGCTCTGGCGGCGGCGCGCCTTCCGAGAGCTTTGACATGGATGACGAGATTCCGTTTTAGGCTCAGGCGCAGCTATAAGTGCCCGTATAGCTATCAATATAAACAAGAGTTAATCAAAAGCAGTCGCCAAACGCGGTTTGGGGCTGTTTTTGTCGTTTTCTTGCCACATTTAATTATGATATAGTAATATTATCACAAAAAGGGAAAATGTGCGCAAAAACTCTCCTCATAGGCGAAATGATGACCTCGCGGATAGGATGTCAGGCCGTGAAGGTTTCGATGCGATAGGGTTTCGGGCGATAGGGTTTCGTATGAATAACTTGTGGGCCTTTTTGCGCAATGATCCGCGTCATTACCAGATCTCCGTTCTGTCCTGCCTGATCTTATTGGGCCTGTTTCACTTTGGTTTTAATTTACCATGGTGGCATGTGGTCGCCTGTATTGGCTCGACACTTGTGACGCAAGCTTTTGCCGATAAGATTATTGGGCGAAAGTTCGATGCGCGTAGCCCGCTTATTTCCGCGCTTTCTTTGACGATGCTTTTGCGCACGGGATCAGTCTGGTTCTCAATAGGGGCGGGTGTTTTGGCCGTGGCCTCGAAATATCTCATCCGGATTAATGGCAAGCATATTTTCAACCCCGCCAATTTCGGCCTTGTCGTTATGGCGCTTTGTTTTACGGGTGCGTGGATTTCTCCGGGGCAATGGGGTACAGCCCCGATATTCGCGCTCGCCTTGGCGGGTTTTGGCGGCATTGTTACTGGTAAGGCCAAACGCTGGGATGTCAGCGTGGCATTGCTAGGCTTTTACGGCCTGCTTATATTTGGCCGCGCGCTCTGGTTGGGTGATCCGCTATCTATTCCCGTCCACCAAATGCAGAGCGGGGCTTTGTTGATCTTTGCTTTCTTTATGATCTCTGATCCCAAGACGACGCCTAATGCACGCGCGGGTCGGATATTGCTGGCTGCGATTGTCGCGGGGCTGGGCTTTACCATCCAATTTGCGTTTTATAATTCGGCGGGCATTATCCTTGCGCTTATTCTTTCAGCGCCGCTCGTCCCATTAATCGATAAATTATTTCACGACCGGGCCTATCAATGGCCATCATTTTTACCTTCGCATAAGGGAGTATCTCATGAAAATTTCAAAATACCTGCTGAGTAGTGTTTTTGCCGCTACCACTCTAGGACTAGCGCCGTCAGCCAGCGCGTTTTGCGGATTTTACGTCGCTAAGGCCGACACAGAATTATTTAATCAAAGCTCCAAAGTCGCCATGGTGCGCGACGGGGACCGTACGGTTATTACAATGGCCAATGATTATCAGGGCGACCCGACAGAATTTGCCATGGTCATTCCTGTGCCAACGGTGATCACGAAGGAACAAGTCCATATTTCAGATGCGGCTTTGCTCGATCATCTGGACGCCTATACCGCGCCGCGCCTAGTCGAGTATTTTGACAGTAATCCATGTGCGCAAATTCAGTACCGAAAATCTTTTGGGGCTGTTGCAGAGAGTTTTTCTTCACCCACACTTAGCGCTCAATTAGACGAAGCGCAAAGCCTCGGCGTGACCATTGAGGAGAGCTTCTCGGTCGGGGAATATGATATTCTCATCTTGTCAGCCAAGGAAAGCTCCGGCTTGCAAATCTGGCTAGAGAGCAATGGCTATAAAGTGCCAGCCAAAGCTAAAAAGACTTTGGGCAGTTATATCAAGCAGGACATGAAGTTCTTTGTCGCCAAGGTTAATCTGGAAGAAAAGGCCAAGCAGGGCGGGGAAATGCTTCGCCCGATTGCCGTGGCTTTCGAGAGCAAGAAATTTATGCTGCCCATTCGTTTGGGCACAGTAAATGCCAAAGGTGATCAGGACCTCTTTGTTTATGCCTTAACGCGTAACGGCAAGGTGGAAACCACGAATTACAGAACCCAGAAAATCCCGTCTGACAAAGAACTCCCCGTCTATATCAAAGATGATTTCGGCGACTTCTACAAGGATATGTATAAAACGGCTGCGGACCGCGAAGGCGGGCACGGCGTGTTTATGGAATATGCGTGGGACATGAATTGGTGTGATCCTTGCGCGGCCGACCCGCTCTCTAATGCGCAGCTCCAAGAACTGGGCGTGTTCTGGCTGAATGACAAGACCTCTGGCACAAAACCTACCCCGCCGGGCATACAGCCACTGCCAAGACGGCGCGTGCTGCCCGGCCCCGCCAAGGATGTTTATGTAACGCGCCTGCATGTACGCTATGATGCCAAGAGCTTTCCTGAAGATTTGAAGTTCAAAACAACAGGGGACCGTAAAAACTTTCAAGGGCGTTATATTTTAAGGCATGCTTTTGACGGGGAGATGGATTGTCCAGAAGCGCTTGATTACAAACGCAAGGTCAATGAGCGCAAAGAAAAAGAGATAGCCACGCTGGCTAATCTGACGCGTTGGGAGCCTGACTATATCCGTCGTAAGATTACAGAGAGCAGGAAAGGCGAACTTTACGACGTTAAAGAGACGCCGCAACGTGATTGGTGGAATAAAATTTGGCCATCAGAGGATGACGAGTAGCGCACTTAACCGTTAATTGCGGTCTTAATGCTACTCTTATTTAAGGGCAATTTTGTCCTTAAATAAGAGGCAAAAAATAGATCAAAATTTCCCTCATTTATTGCCTTTGCGCATTTGCGAAACAGGGTCCTAAATGCTACCCTAAGAGGGCTTGAATCATCTTGATTCGAGATGGCCAATAATGGGGATTTCAAATCCGTGAGTGATGACGAAAATACGTCTGACGAGCCACCCTTAGAAGGTGTGCCGGAGCAGGGTGTCTCCCCTGTTACCATCGAAGATGAAATGCGCAGATCTTATCTCGATTACGCTATGAGCGTGATCGTGTCTCGGGCAATTCCCGATGTACGAGACGGTCTGAAACCCGTTCATCGGCGTATCCTTTATTCTATGCATGAAAACGGGTTTACCCGTGAAAAACCCTATAAAAAATCTGCGCGTGTTGTCGGGGATGTGATTGGTAAATATCACCCGCATGGTGACAGCGCAGTTTATGATGCGCTTGTGCGTATGGCCCAAGATTTTGCAATGCGTCTGCCGCTCTTGGACGGGCAGGGTAATTTCGGCTCTGTTGACGGCGATCCGCCAGCCGCTATGCGCTATACCGAAGTGCGCATGGACCGCCCAGCCGCGTCTTTGCTTGCCGATATAGAAAAGAACACGGTCAACTTCCAAGACAATTATGATGCCTCTGAGAGTGAACCTGTTGTCCTGCCGGCCCGCTATCCCAATATCCTGGTTAACGGGGCTGGCGGTATTGCTGTGGGTATGGCCACGAATATTCCGCCCCATAATCTGGGTGAGGTGATTGATGCGACTATCGCCCTGATGGAGAACGGCTCACTCACTGACGAAGAGCTTTTAGAGATTGTTCCGGGGCCGGATTTCCCGACAGGGGCCTTCATTATGGGCCGCAGCGGGTCTAAATCATCGGTCTTGACGGGCAAAGGCTCCATCATCATGCGCGCCCGCGCAGAGGTTGAGGAAATCCGCAAAGACCGACACGCTATTATCGTCACCGAAATTCCCTATCAGGTCAATAAAGCCAATATGATCAAGAAAATAGCCGATATGGTGCGCGATAAACGCATTGAAGGCATTTCTGATTTGCGTGACGAGTCAGACCGCAATGGTATGCGTGTCGTTATAGAGCTTAAGCGCGATGCCGTGGCCGATGTTGTGCTTAATCAGCTTTATCGTTTCTCACAGCTCCAGCAAAATTTCAGCTCCAATATGTTGGCGTTAAATGGCGGGCGACCCCAGCAAATGAATTTACGTCAAATGCTGGAGGCCTTTTTGGCTTTCCGCGAAGACGTCATTGCCCGGCGCACTAAATTTGACCTCGCCAAGGCCCGCGATAGGGCCCATATTCTGGTGGGTCTGGCCACAGCCGTTACCAATATTGACGAGGTGATTAAGCTCATTCGTACTTCGGCCAATCCAAAGGAAGCCCGCGAGAAGCTCATGGCCCGTCCTTGGTCTGCCAAGGGTATGGGCGCTTTGATTAAGCTCATTGCTGACCCACGCTCTATTTTGCTTGATGACGGGACAATCATGCTCACGGAAGAGCAGGCGCGCGCTATACTTGATCTGCGCCTGATGAAGCTGACGGCTTTAGGCTTAGACGAGATTATGGAGGATGCGCGTAAGTTGGCCGAGCAGATTACCGATCTTCTCGATATTTTGCGCTCACGTGACCGCGTTGTCTCGATCATTAAAGAAGAACTTTCCGAGATTAAAGAAAAATACGCTACGCCAAGACGCTCTGAATTTGCAGAAGGCGGCATGGACTTTGATGATGAAGACCTTATCGCCGTCGAGG
>CAZNCJ010000095.1:0-7919 GCA_964571595.1 uncultured Caulobacterales bacterium
TCATGCATTGGAAATAAATGGGCAAAATCTTTTTTAAATTCCAGCCTACCGCCGCGTAGTCGACGGCGTAATTTGGCGCGCGAAAAATGCGTGCTGACGGGGCCGTTTCCGGCACTGATAATGTGCGTATTTGCAGGTAGATATTTCGCATTTTTAAAGAGGTTATGATTTTGGGCAACAAAGATAGCCTGTTCCCATAACGGATCACACGCGAGTTGCACACCGTCTGGGTGCGGTTTTAACCCGCCATTCAGATAGTCTTCCAAGGCGGTTTGCGAAAACCCTTTAAACGCCCCTCGCCCCGTATAGCGGGTAAGGGCGGCTTCATAACTTTCAAATACAGATTTTCTGTACCCAGCTGCGCGCGCAATAGGAATTGATTTTTTCATACGCGTTCTGAAACCGGCAAAGCGTGAAGGCCACCGGATGAGGAACGGGATCATCACCGGGTCAAATCCGACATATCCCATCACCTTCTCTTTGATCTGCGGCATGGCCAAAATGCCTGTGACAGCCCCGTAACTATGTCCCGCCAAAATGACAGGACCGTCTATATAACGCGAAAAAAACTCTGTCACATCATCCCGAAAAATGTTCCAGTCTATTAGCCCGTCAATATCAGTTGGTAATTGGCTCATACCATGTCCGCGTAAGTCTAAGGCCAGGCTGTGCACATCCAGCTTGTCTAGAATAGAGCGGTAAACCAGTCCATTGAATCCATTGGCATGTAACATGACCAATTGCACAGCACGGCTATTATCGCCGAAATGACAGCCGGAAATTTTTCCATTAGCCAGTTCATAATATCGTCGATCAATAGGGAAGTTAGACAGCATATTTGCTCTTACCATCTATTCTTCGTCTCGCAAGAATTGGCAAAATAATTTTTCTTGTCCCATTGATTGCCCATCTAAAAAGTCTATCATACATACAATCTCTGGAGGCGCTTGGTGAAATCAACAAAATTATTTCTAAAAAATATTTTTTCGATATTTAATATTAGAAGTCTCGTACTAAGTATTGCGGCTCTTTTTTGCACTTATATTTCTATTAAAAATAATTGGACCGCCGATTACCCAATGGTTTTATTGGGGACGGCCGTTATTTTTCCTATCGTTTTTTCCTTAAACGGCGCGTATATTCGCAGAGAGGATGCGTTAAAATACTATGCCGAAATAAAGGCCAGCCTGCGCAGTATTTTTATGGCCATGTCAACATGGCACGGGGGAGTACCTCTTAAGAAGAAAAAAGAATATGCGATCGTAACGGCAGAATGTCTTTTCGCTATTCGGGCGTTTCTTACAGGAAGCCATGAGGGTAAAGAAGAACGCGAGATCGAAGTCTATGCCCAATTTGAAAACTTGTCCCAGACCTTGGAGACACAATGCCGAGCCGCAAATTTTCCAGGAGGTGAGGTTGGGGCCTGTTATACTTTTTTAAACGACACAATGACGAATTTTGAAAATCTGAAACATATTTATAATTACCGCACACCGCGGTCCTTACAAGCCTTCTCTGATGTTTTCATTACCGTTTTGCCCCTGCTATACGGCCCTGTTTTTGCAGGTCTTGCGACTAAAATAAATAGTGAAGTTCTAGTTTATGTCATACCTGTATTATTTGCCTTTATTCTTTCAAGTCTTGATAATATTCAAGCCCATCTAGAAGAGCCTTTCGATGGCATAGGTGTGGACGATATTATTATAGGCGCGGAGAAATTTAGAGATAGTCTAATTAGAACTATTAAGACTTAAGAAAATTTCGGTGCGCGTTTTTCAATAAACGCCTCAATACCTTCGCGCCCATCTGCAGAGCCGGCACACGCACTAATTTCGCGACCCTCAATCTCCATCTGGGTTTCAAGCGTGTTTGTAAAACTTGTCTGTAATAACCGCTTTATCGCACCGTTTGAGCCGCTCGCACCTGCGGCGAGTTCCTTGGCTAACTCTAAGGCGCTTGGCAGTAAGTCCTCAGCTGTTTCAATGCGCGTTACAAGTCCCCAGTCATAGGCCTCTTGCGCGCTTAGAACGCGGTTTGTGAACATAAGGTCTTGCGTGCGGCGAAGCCCGATAAGTCGGGGCAGAAAATAGGATGAGCTACCATCCGGGCTTAATCCGGCTTTTGTATAGGCCATGGTGAATTTAGCTCCCTCACTCGCCAGCACAAGATCACCCGAGACGGCCAGACTAAATCCTGCCCCTGCCGCCGTGCCGTTCACAGCAATGATAAGAGGTTTGCTCATACGCGAAAATGTCGAGATGGCCATATGTAAATCATCGGCAAGACTTTTAATTTCGGTAGCCACTTTATCACCGTGGCTGGACATTTCCTTTATGTCACCCCCTGCGCAAAAAAAGCGCCCCTCAGCCGTTAATATAACTGCGCGAATATCATCTTGGTTATCGCAATAACGCGCGGCTAATTTTAAATCCAAAGCCATACGCGCATTTAACCCATTCGCCGCGTCTGGGCGTGAAAGAGTTATGAGCGCAACCGCGCCGTCTTGCGAAAAAGTGAGAGCTTTATATTCCATATAAATTTACGATTTGGTGTACCCCAGAAAAGAAGCCCGCAGCTCTGAACTACAGTGACTACATCGCATGTACTTTAGCGGGGTCCAAATCATCCTCTATTGCCTGATCGAGAATTTCGAAAATCGCTTTACGTGAGCGCAATTTCGTTCCTTTGAAAGCTGTTTCGTTTAACTGCCCAAACATTTGCGCAGCACCCGCAATCGTCATATCCCATTGATCTACGGGAACCACCCTATCAAAAAACCCAGCTCTCACCGCGTCCTTTGGCGTAAAAATTTCGGCATTAATCACACAGCGATTGAAATATTGATTGGTCAATCGATAACGCCCAAGCTCTATGCCAAAATTATGCATGGTCATGCCGATCATAGTCTCGTTTAAACCCGTTTTATAGGCCCCGTCTTTTATCATACGGTAATCACAGGCCAGCGCTAAAAAAGCGCCCATAGCAATCGTATGACCAGAGGCGGCTAGAATAACCGGGCGCGGAAAAGCCAAAATCCGGCGGGCAAATTTAGAGCCTTTTGAAGTGAGCACTAAAGCGTCTTGAGGGCCAGCCTGCATTTCCTTGAGATCAAAGCCGCCTGAAAACATACCCTCGCGTCCTGTTAAAACTACAATCGCGTTCTTTTCTTCCGCCTTATCCAGCGCCGCGTTAAGCTCCGCCCAGACAGATGTACCCAAAGCATTAGCTTTGCCATCATCCATGGCGATTGTGGCGACACCTTCTTTATATGTATATGTTACTATATCTGGCATTTTCTTTCCTTCTTTAGGGTGTGATGGCCTTATGTTTTACGGTCATGATATTTTAGGATTGAGACATCGGCACTAACAGCGTGCTGGCTGTCGCTTTGGCACATAATTTCCCGTCAGCGCGAAACAGGCTGGCCTCAGAAAAAACAACTGAACGCCCCGCTTTTACGACGCGCCCTTCTCCGTGCAGTGTTTCGATTTTGGCGTGATTGATGAACTGTGTGGTCATTTCAATCGTGGGCGTTCTAAAAGCGCCTTTCATATGAATGAAAGCCGCAAAGCTAAAGCACTCATCGAGCATGGCCGATATAAAACCGCCCTGAATACCTCCATGTGGATTGACAAATTCAGGCTTGGGCTCAAAGGAAAGACGGACCCAGCCTTTCTCCACATCACAGTCTAGCAAATCCGTTCCCAAATGCTTTGTGGCCGCGGGCATCCAAGCCTTTGAAAACAAAACTTTGGGATCAAAGACTTTCGTTTCTGGATTTATATAAGAGTCAATTTTTGCCACAATTTAGAGCGAGCGCGCGATCAGCATTTTCATGATCTCATTCGTGCCGCCGTAAATTCTTTGTACCCGACTATCGCGATATAAACGACCAATCAGATATTCATTCATAAAGCCATAACCTCCATGAAGCTGTAAGCAGCGATCAATGATTTCGCATTCCTTATCTGTCGCCCAATATTTCGCCATTGACGCGGTCACTGTATCGAGTTCTCCGCGTAAATGTTTATCGGCGCAATCATAAACGAATGTCTTAGCAATCGTGACAAGTGTCTTGCACTCGGCCAGTTCAAACTGTGTGTTCTGGAAATCCAGAATACGTTTCCCAAAGGCTTTACGTTCCTTGACATATTCAATCGTGGTTTCCAGCGCGGCTTCCATAGTGGCCACAGATTGCACAGCAATATTTAGCCTTTCTTGGGGCAGCTCACTCATAAGCTGGATAAAGCCCATCCCCGTATCCTCGCCCAAAAGCGCATCGGCTGGCACTTTCATATCATCAAAGAAAAGCTCTGCCGTGTCTTGAGCATCCATCCCGACCTTATCGAGAATGCGCCCACGGCGAAAACCTTCAAGATCATCAGTTTCAACAACAAAGAGCGATTTGGCATGTTTGCCCTCACCACCCGTATCGGCGACAATGATAATCAGATTGGCTGTCCCACCATTTGTAATAAAGGTTTTAGAGCCATTAATGATCCAGCCATTACCGTCTTTTTTGGCATTGGTTTTGACATTTTGGAGATCAGAACCCGTACCCGGCTCTGTCATGGCAATCGCGCCGACAAGCTCGCCTGATGCCATTTTCGGCAGCCATTTTTTCTTTTGCTCTTCCGAGCCGTAATGCAGAATATAAGGGGCTACAATGGCATTATGTAAAGACAGGCCAAAACCATCCACCCTGGCCTTGACCAGCTCTTCCATAATGATCATTTCGTGACGGTAATCACCGCCGCCGCCGCCATATTCTTCCGGGATAGCGCAATTTAGCAAGCCCATCTCGCCGGCCATATTCCAATATTTCCGGTCGACCATTTTGTTTTTGCGGAAACTTTCCGAATGGGGTGCCATTTCCCGGTCATAAAAGCCAAAAACGGCCTCGCGGAAAATATTAATGTCTTCTTCGTCATACCAATCGGGGTTTTTAAAATCTATGGCGGCCATGGTCTGCTTGTCCTTCTATCTTGCTTCTATCTTGAGGCTATTTAATTAAAACGCAGCGGCTTCGAGGGCCATAACAGGCTCCGCGCCCGTCTTGATTTTGCGTAAATGTGCATCCAGCATGGGCAACATGCGCAACATGAAATAGCGGCCCGTAATAATCTTGTTTTTATAAAACGGATCATTAGAGCCATCATCAATCGCGGCTTGGGCCACTAAGCCCATCTTCGCCCACATATAGGCCAAGCTCGCCAATCCCATCATATGCATATAATCGATCGAACCAGCCCCTGCATTATCGGGATTTGTCATACCGTTTTGCATCAGCCACATCGTGCCTTGGGTGAGTTTGTCCTTGGCTTCCTTGAGGCCTTCCATAAATTCCGGCAATTTCTCATTATCACCATGCTCTGCCAAAAAGGCATCAATTTCAGCAGAATACGTCATAAGGGCCCGACCCCCTTTACGCGCCAGTTTACGGCCCACCAGATCAAGCGCCTGTACGCCGTTCGCGCCTTCATAAATCAATGTTATACGCGTATCGCGGACAAATTGGCTCATGCCCCACTCTTCGATAAAGCCGTGACCACCGAAAATTTGCTGGCAATCAATCGTGGTCTTCATCGCCATATCGGTCAGATAGCCTTTAATAACAGGGGTCAGCAGTCCGAGAAAATCATCACATCTTTCGCGAAACTTCTCATCTTTATGGACAAGTTCAAGATCTTCCATAAGCGCGGCCCAATAGACCAGCGCACGCGCGCCTTCATTAAAGGCGCGAGTTTCCATAAGCATGCGACGTACATCCGGATGCACAATTAGCGGATCTGCGGGACCCTTTTCATTTTTAGGCCCCGTTAAAGAGCGACCCTGTAAACGATCTTTGGCGTAAGCAGCCGCGTTTTGATAGGCGACTTCCGACAGCGCAAAGCCCTGCATACCCACATCAAGACGCGCGCGGTTCATCATAACGAACATCACGCGCAATCCCTTATTTTCCTCACCGATAAGATAGCCTTCAGCCTCATCATAATTCATAACGCAGGTCGAATTCCCGTGAATACCCATTTTATGTTCAATGGCGCCGCAACTAACCAGATTACGCTCGCCCGGATTTTCATCCGCGTCGAGTTTAAACTTCGGTACAATAAAGAGCGAAATACCCTTCACGCCTTGAGGCGCTCCTTCAATACGCGCAAGTACCAAATGGATGATATTTTCGGACATATCATGCTCGCCTGCCGAGATAAAAATTTTCTGTCCTGTGATTTTGTAGGACCCGTCAGCATTTGGAACTGCTTTGGTTTTCAAAAGGCCTAAGTCTGTCCCGCAATGCGGTTCGGTCAAGTTCATGGTGCCTGTCCATTGCCCTGAAATCATTTTGGGAAGGAAGGTCTTTTTTTGCGTATCTGAGCCTCCGATTTCGATCGCCTTGCTCGCGCCGTTTGTCAGGCCAGGATACATCGCAAAAGAAGTATTCGCCGCCGATTGCATTTCGCCCGCAGCTAAGGCCCATATGCCCGGCATTCCCATACCGCCATATTCGGGATCATGCGCCAAACCCATCATGCCGCCTTCAATGACCTGCTCATAGGCCTCTTTAAACCCTGTCGGGGTTGTGACACTGCCGTCTTTATGACGTGTGCAGCCTTCCTGATCCCCGACAACATTTAACGGGGCCAAAACCTCTGAGGAAAATTTAGCACTTTGCTCTAGGATCGCATCCAGCGTATCCGTATCGGCCTCTGAAAAACGCTCATATTTTGTCAATTGTCCGACATCCAGCATTTCCTGCATGACGAATTTCATATCTCTGAGGGGGGCATCATAACTTGGCATGATCAAGCTCCTTTTGGGTCTTTGTGTTTTGGGGGTCTATAGTTTCAGGTGAGTCCGAATTAAAATCATCTTCGAGGGTTTGACGAAAGATAGCCTCATATTGGATGGCCAAATTAGACAAACCGCCAATTTCAGGTGTGTGTTCCAGAGTGTGAGAAATGACAGCGCATATCTCCGTCATATCCTTCGTTAGAATATCAATATCTTCGCGCCGACGGTTCAAAGAACGAATGACGGTTTCAAAATTTGTTTTGCGCCTATTAAGCTCTGCGCCGTCAGAAATAAGTCCGTCTGTGACATCCAGAACTTCCTTAATATCACTCAGGCTAAAGCCGAGACGTTTTGCGCGCAATATTTTGGACAAGCGCAAATAATCTATTGGCCTGAATACGCGCATAGTGCCACGACGCTCAGGCTTTAAAAGATGTTTATCTTCGTAAAAACGCACAGCACGCGGCGTAATTTCAAAAAAATCAGCAAATTCGCGAATACCCCATTCGGAATTATCATGCGTATTTGCGGGTAATATCGTCTTCATATCTGTCACAATCCTTCTTATGGCTTACGTTTACGTTAACGTCAAGCATAACGAAGCCTGTATGAAGGTCTTGCTCTCTCAGACTTTAATGGGAGTGAAGTGACGGCGTAGGCGGCGCCAATGACAAATTTTGAAAAGACATATGGGCTGATTTAAGGCCGAATATGCCGTGTTTAACCCCGAAATCGGTCTTTAAATGTTAAATATTTACAGAAAAGGTTAACAAGTTAACGCCTCATTAACCACAAAATCAGACAAATATGCACGTGAATCACTTGCGATTTACACCACTATTGTAAGGAATTTTGAGGGATAGCATGGTCAAAACTACGCAAAGCCCTGTCTCAAAAACTCCGAAATCACGTAGTAAAACGACGAAAGCACCTAGCGTTAAAAAATCAACGGCGTCAAAAACTACAAAAACAGTTAAAAAAGCAGTTCAAACCCGAAAAGCGATCGCCAAAAAACCCGCTAAAGCTAAAAGCAGCTCACCCCTTAAGACCGCGCCCAAAAGAAAAACCGTCAGTTCAAAAAAGACAGCCAGTCCCATTAAGCCTGTTAGCACGAACAAAGCTGCCCT
>CAZNCJ010000096.1:0-7843 GCA_964571595.1 uncultured Caulobacterales bacterium
TATCAACAGCCCCATCAATCGTGATATTATTATCATCCCAAAGCACGATTAATTTATTGAGTTTTAAATGTCCTGCCAAAGAAATAGCTTCTTGGGAAATGCCTTCCATTAAGCACCCATCACCTGCAATCGCATATGTATGGTGGTCGACAATATCGTCGCCGTAACGCGCGTTCATGTGACGCTCTGCAAGTGCAAATCCAACAGCATTGGCAATGCCTTGTCCTAACGGGCCTGTCGTGGTTTCAACGCCTGCTGCATGGCCGTATTCGGGATGCCCCGCAGTTATAGATCCGAGCTGGCGAAAGTTCTTTAATTGTGCAAGCGTCATATCCTTATAGCCAGTAAGATGTAGCAGGCTATAGATCAGCATGGAGCCGTGACCCGCGGACAAAATAAACCGATCACGGTCTGGCCAGTTCGGATCGCGTGGATCAAATTTCAGAAACTTGGAAAACAAAACCGTGGCCACATCTGCCATGCCCATGGGCATTCCGGGATGGCCGGAATTTGCCGCCTGCACTGCATCCATTGACAGTGCAGCAATGACATTGCGCATATCTTTGTGATCTTGTTCTGATTTGGATAGTTCTGCCATTTTACACCTTTTTAGCCCTAATTTATGATGTAGGGTCGCCTTTACCGCGATAAATACATGCGAGCCTTTGAAAATCTAGCTATTGGATTGACCAATTTGTGGATGATTTGAATATTTACCTAAAGTCCAAAAGCTCTGGCTGTGTGATAAGTGATGCCAGCTGCCAAATAGGCCAAAACAAAAAGATAGGCAAAGGCAAAGCTCGGCCAGCGCCAACTATGGGTTTCTTTACGCATAACGGCGAATGTTGAAAGACATTGCGGGGCAAAAACAAACCATGCCAGAAACGCCAAAGCGGTCGGCAATGACCATGCTGATTGCAAAGTTTCAGAGAGCCGGCTTTCAACCCCTTCACTCCCCAGAGCATATATAGTTCCCAATGCGCCCACAACAACTTCGCGTGCGGCCATGCCCGGTATGAGAGATATAGCGATCTCTAAATTAAACCCGATAGGCGTTAAAATTGGCTCTAAGACACTACCGATCTTTCCGGCAAATGTTTCCCGAATTGTTTTGCTGTTAGCCGGATAGCTGGCCAGAAACCAAATAATTATGGAGGCCGGTAAAATAATGCGCCCTGCGCGATTTATAAATATCATAGCGCGGTCCCAAAGTCCCATGAGGTAATCTTTAAAGACCGGTAATTTATAGCTCGGAAGTTCAATAAGCAGAGATGATTTCGCGCCTCTCATAAGAGTGCGTTTAAAAATGAACGCCATGATCATGGCAAATATAATGCCCACTACGACAAGGCCAAAAGCCACTAATCCCTGAAGATTAAAAGCCCCGACTTTTGAGGCCGGAATAAAGGCCCCGATTATCAAAAAATAGACAGGCCAGCGCGCCGCGCATGTCATAAGCGGGGCGATGAGGATCGTCGTAATCCGATCACGTTCCTGTTCGACGGTGCGCGCGGCCATAATACCCGGTATCGCGCAGGCAAAGCTGGAAAGCAGCGGGATGAAAGCCCGCCCATTAAGGCCTATACGCGCCATTAAAGTATCGACGAGGAAAGCGGCTCGCGCCATATAGCCAGAGGCTTCAAGCAATAATATAAAAGCAAAGAGGATAATGATCTGTGGCAAGAACACGATCACGCTTCCTACGCCGGCTATAATACCATCTGATATGAGTGATCGCAGCCAGCCTTCTGGCACGATGGCATTTACGCCGCTCTGTACGGCACCGATACCAAGTTCAACCCCTTCAATCATGGGAGCAGACCATGAATAAACAGCCTGAAACATTAAAAATAAAATCAGGACAAGCAAAGCTACACCCATCACAGGATGGAGCACAAATTTGTCTATACGGTCAGTAAAAGTCTCAGACTGCTCTATGCGACTGACAGCCTGCCCCGTAATTTCGCGTGCGCGCTTTTGTAAATCTTTTAACGTATTTGTCTCGGATTGCGGTTTAGATGCGCTCCCAGATAATAGACTTGGCGTCCACTGCTGCAGATAATCTATGAGATGGGCACGCCCAGAAGCTCTTACGGCCACGCAAGATATAACGGGTATGCCCAATTTTTGCTCTAATTGCGCAACATCTATATCAATTCCGTCACGGGCCGCCATGTCCATCATATTCAGAACAAGGATTATAGGCAGGCCGTAATTCTTGGCCTGTAAGACATTATGTAAATGCGTAGTGATATGGGAAGCATCCATCAGGAAGATGATGCCGTCAGGTCTGCGCTCGCCTTCCAAGTCCCCGCGTACCGCATTAATCGCCACGCGCTCATCCATACTATGCCCGCAATCACCGTAAACGCCCGGTAAATCCAGAAGCTCTATTCGTGGCTGGTCATCACCTAATGAAACTTCCCCTTTGCGGTATTCAACTGTCACGCCCGGATAATTGGCGACTTTGGCCCGGCCACCTGTCAGGGCATTAAACAATGAGGTCTTGCCGCAATTAGGCGCCCCTAACAGCGCAAGGCTCACACTTTTCCCGCTAACAGGGTTTTTAATATCTATTATCTCGCTCATGGGGTTGCTTGTAGTTCACTCTCAGATTCAAGACGCACAGAGATATACTTCGCCTCTCGTCGTCTTAAGGCTATCAAAGCCCCGTTGAGACGCACAGTCATAGGGTTTCTGCCAAATAAGCCAAAGTGCATAATCTGCACCTTATCACCCTCAGCAAACCCGATTTCACGCAAGCGCGTTACCAAGTTATCATTGCCGTCCGTAAAGTGAGTCACTATCCCGCACTGGGATTTTTCCAGATCACATAAAGTCATTCCGCCTCTTAATGCGAACAATTCTTAAATGCAAAACAAAACAAATGAAAATAAGGACATTTTCGGCATAGACAGGCATGCTCACTTTCCCTATAACGCCGCTTCACCGATGATTTGTTTCATTGGCTGGAGCCCGAATAGCTCAGTTGGTAGAGCAACGGACTGAAAATCCGTGTGTCCCTGGTTCAAATCCAGGTTCGGGCACCATATAGAAATTTAAGTCTTTGATATTATTGAAATAAAATTTATAGACGGTGATTTACCCCACCGTTTACCCCACCCGAATGCCACTTATGCGACTAAAAGTACGCTACTGATGCTCTAAAACATTCAACATAAAAGCAACTGCATGAAGGCAAAACGCGTCCCTTTTTTATCGTGGAGAAAATTCGGACTTCCTTGGTTAATATGCCCCCAATAGAACTGCAAAGGCAAAATCAAGATTGCCCTATCAAATGAGGCCGAGACAGAAGGCTTTCAGGGCGGGTTGGCTTAAACTTAAATCTTCAGCTTCCCACCATGAGGAGGTGTTTTAATCCTCTTGTTCGGTTTATCAATAATTGACTCTCGTTGCAGAAGGTGTCTATCACAACCTTGTGGGCATATTGGGAGGGGTTATGAAAGCCTTAAATACGCTTAAGACACCAATAGCAGCGCAGCTAATACCATCATTTAAAAAAACAGAAAGGCGATTGCTTTCGGTATTTATGCGCGTTCTGGATATAGTACCTGAATTTCGAGGTCATATTTTAGAACTGGTTGGATATCGCGGTGGAAAAACAAGCGACTATAAAAGTTTCATGGAGCCGAGCTTTGATATTCTAAATGCACCTCAAGTAAGACCTGATGGCTTATTAAGCTGCAAACGTGGCTCTAAGAAATGGTGCGCTCTTGTTGAAGCAAAATCAGACAATAATAACATTAGGCCAGACCAAATCGCAGATTATGCAAATCTGGCTAAACTCCTTAACATCGATACTATCATATCTATATCGAATGAGTTTGCATCCGATCCGGAACAGCTTCCCTACACAATTACTAAATCGAAGCGTAAAGGCCGGGATATATTTCATCTATCTTGGTCGCAGTTATCATCTCAAATGACTATGTTCTTGGAAGGAAAAAACAATCTTAACCATGCCGAACGTATGGTTATGAGTGAAGCCATCCGTTATTTTTCTGCTAAAGATTCTGGAGTTTCCACCTTTGATGAAATGTCACCAAGCTGGAAGGACTTCGTTGACTCAGCTAATACTGTAATTGGGTTTAATGCCAATACCTCCGGCGTTGCTGATATCGTGAAGGACTGGCAGCAAGAGCAACGTGATTTGGGAATAAAGCTGAACGAGAAAATCGGGGGTGGTGTTGATACTTGGTATCCAGCCAAACAGCGTCATGACCCTGCTGAGCGGAGAAAGGCTATTCGGGAACGACTGACTACGCAATACCAGCTTGAGGCGGTATATGTATTTAAAGAGGTCAAAACCAAGCTTTCGGTATTAGCTGATCTAAGAGCTTGCAGTACGACTTACATCTATGAATTTAGACCGCCAGAAGGAAAACAAATAAGAGCTTTGTCAACTTGGCTTGGCAAACTGTTAGCGTCGCATTCCGGTAGTGACTTTAAAGTTATGCTGGATTGGCCCGGTCGCGAACCACATAGCATTCACGACGCGTCTGCAATCGTGCATCACCCGGAGGTCATAATAGATGGCCGTAAACATCTGCCTAAATCCATCTCCTTTGTAACCTCACAACAAGATGCGAGACGCTTTAAAAGTAGGAAACGATTTATTGAAGACTTAGAAAAGGGCGCTGAAAGCATTGTCAGCTTGGCCTCTCGATTAGAACTTGTTTAATGAAGTTTGATGTTATCAGGAGAAAACTAAGCCATTATTGTTACACCAATCAGGCTTTTTAGCCAACGCTCTACGCCCCTTGTGAGGCCACGGTGTTAAATGCCCTGCCTCATACCTGCCTGACCAATATCTTATCGGAGGCGCTTAAATCGACTACAAGACGGTTATATTTATCTTGGCTTTTTATTAGGAAAGGGAACAACCGTTCCACCTTTAAAGGCTGCTATGCCTTCTTTCTGGATAGTTTCTATCAAACAATTGTGGGCAGCTTCATCGGTTTCAAAAGTTTCATCCCAAACGGTAGAAGCTCCCTCCTCATCGATAACTTCAAGTGACCAGCCGGGAACGTCTTCAAGTCTGTATATTTCCAATTGGAAGGGGGTGCCATCGATCATGATAGTTTTACTAAGGCTAGATGTTATAATATTGGGATAGTCTATCATATATATTTTTAACCCTTAACCAATCTCACACCCGGCTTGCCCCCATTCTGAAACTCTATACCGGCTTTGACAAGGGCGTCATAAATAGCTTGGCGACTGCCATCTCGAATATGTATGCCCGATTCAAACTTGCGTAATGTCGTGACCCCAACGCTACAGCTTTGAGCTAAATCTTGAGCATTCCAATCTAACAAGGCCCGAGCCGCTTTTACATGCTGCGGGGTTACTGTTGTACCTGTTACTTTTGCCAAATCTAAATCCTTGAAACATAATATATGTATAAATTATACATATTTTTGCTTGACTGTCTATTTATAAATGTGTGTATATTATACAAGTTAAGAGATTGCTCTTATCCAAAACAGAATGACCCGCCCCATCCTGCAAGATCAAAGCGAGCCATTCACAACGCAAACACAAGGAATGCAATATGTCTAATAACAAGATTCCCCCCGTAAGCAATAGTGACGTGATACGTTACGCAGGCCGTGCAAGTATCATGCGCCAAGCATGGTTCCAGTTTAAGTCTGTTGGCGCCCGACCTTTTGCAAAGGCTCTGCGCAATGCATGGGCGGCTTTACGCTCCTCTGTGGCGCTTAAATTAGCTGCTGTGGGTGTTCAGCAGCAATTAAAGGTTATTTACCGCAAAAGCGCTATTGAGGCTCTAAAGTCCTTAGATAAGCGTAAGGCAGAATTTGCAAATAATCGCGATAGCCTATCACCGCTAAACCCATATCGCTCTCGCACGACTGTGGGCGGCAAATGGGGCAAGGCTTATATCGCAACTGTAGCTGGAAGGTAGGGGCAGGACTATGACCCATATTCATTCAATCAACATTCCAGCTCTATCCTTTAAAATCAATGAAACCGGCGCGATATTAGGTCAATGCTGGGAAGTCGAAGCCGAGGGCTACCTAGACTTAGCGAAAGACAGAAAGAGCGCCGCTGAACATGAAATAGACCTAATCTTCACGGATGGCACACTCGCTATTAGAAAGTGCTTATCCTTACTTAAAATAAAACAAGCTGCCTTAGATAAAGAGGAAGTTCGCTATGATGAATACAGAGCCGCTAAAGATGAAGCCATCGGCCCTGAGCCTATATGGCCAAGAGCATCTGTAGTAACAATGACTTATGGACTTAAGATAATTCGCGGCAGTGAGCAAAAGCTCCTTTTGCCACACGAGCTAGACGCCGTGATAAAGTCTAGCCTAGATACTCCAGCAGACTTTCAGGCTCTACACGATTACAGGGCGGCTTCTAAGGCCTATGATGAAGCGCAAAACTTTGAACCCGACAGTCACTTTGATAGTCATATGCGCGCTCTCTGCGATAATATATTCCATCTGTGCGTTGCCGTAATGCTAGCCCCTGCTGATAATCTGGAAAGCATGACCCACAAATGCGATTTACTTTGTGGTAATTTAGCACCTTCCAATGGTGGGTATGTTAACAGCGGGGCCGTCTTTGAGGCTCTATCGCGAG
Organism: uncultured Caulobacterales bacterium; assembly: GCA_964571595.1. GTDB lineage: Bacteria > Pseudomonadota > Alphaproteobacteria > Caulobacterales > Maricaulaceae > CALCKU01. The sequence goes on from CAZNCJ010000096.1 coordinate 6,631, forward strand.
ATATGAGAGGGCTGGCTAAAGATATAGGTCCCTAATATTAATACGGCTCAAGAATAAAATTCATAGCCGGGTCATTCCAACAGTCCCATGCATTAACAGGTCTGCCGTTCTGACTATGGCCATATAAGCACTTATTTTTACCCTCAGCTTTCAGTCTAACCTCGTTACCCGTGACTGGCTCCAAAATAAACGTGCTTGCAAGGTGACAGCCTATCAAATACGCATGAGCGCCATTAGTGTTATTAACTGTTAAGCACTTACTTGTTTCTTGATGTTGGAATTTATTTTTTCCGCTTGTTGGATGCACAATCATCTTGAAGGCCATTCCCGGGTTTTCGTAACAATCCCAAGTATAAGCCTTAGTATCAGATGTTCCTGGTGTTTGATAACCGTATACACATTTACCCGTTGCCACTTGTTTTAATCTTACTGTGTCGGCAGTGTTCGTGTTTGTGTTCGGGGTGGAGTAGCAAGGAAGTGTTTTCTGTACTGCTCTGTCCCAGTTAAACCTGTTTCTTCGCTTTACTTTAATTTCATATTCTGTGTTGCAAATTAGTGGCTGGATAACGTAATTATTAACGCTCCCACCGGTGGAGCAAGTTACTGTGGGGCCTGTTGACCACGACCCGGATGCTCCAGCTCTATATTTTACTTTATACTCTTTGCTACTTGTACAATTAAACTCAATTTCAATTGCAGGCAGATTGAGAGAGTTTTGATATGTTGATGTCTCTAAGTCCCATACATTGGAACTGCCGGATTTTAACTGATTAGATGTGCTCGCACATCCGGTTATCGTCATTAGAAACAGGAGAAAAATAATTCTGTTCATGTTAAGTACCCTTTGTATTATTTTGAATGACCATTGCTACCAAAGAAGAACATCACTGTTCTCTACATCGAAGCTAGGTTTTGTAAGATTTTCGAGGAGACAAAAGGCAACCAATACTTATCCCTTGTCGATACAGAAACTCCATGCATCCACCTAAAAAACAATGAGTGTGAAACCGATTTTATTAGATATGTTCTCATAACGCGCCCTACCCCTATGATAAGTATTGATAGCACTTAAGGGACTTACAATCAAGCGGGCTTCGCTCATTCAACACCTCCACAGGATTCGTGCTTAGAGTCTTTTTTGATATTTCCGACCCAAACCACCCACAAAATCTAAATCGCGCTGTACGGGCGTTTATGGAGTCTTTTGCCAATC
>CAZNCJ010000097.1:0-7707 GCA_964571595.1 uncultured Caulobacterales bacterium
TAGAGAGGCCAGCGTCACAGAACGCACCATGATCTTTAAACGCTGGGAGGGGTGAGAGGGGTTTGCTTGAGCTATGAGAGACTGTTTACTGAGACCGTTACCTGAAATCTTTCAGGCTGCAGCACTTATGCAATCGGGTGTTTTCTTCCATTTAAATGACCAAAATACAATTGCTGAGACTTGTTTTAAAGCAGCAGATTCTGATACTATAAGAGAATGGACAGAAGCTTTATGGGGGAGGCGTACATTTAAGGTTCATGGAAATATTGAAATATCATCTGAAGCACCTATCCTTGAAAGGGTAGATCGTATTCCTGTGCGAATGCCTACTCAAAAAGAAAAAAATCTTTAATCGAAAGAGATGGCTATAATTGCCGCTTTTGCCGTATCCCTGTTGTTAGGCCTGAAATTAGGAAGAAGCTTGTCAAACTCTATCCTAATTCTGTCAAATGGGGACGCAAAAATGTGGAACAGCATGCTGCATTGCAATGTATGTGGCTACAATTTGATCATATTTTACCGCATTCGCGAGGAGGAACGAATGATCTGGAAAATATTGTAGTTACCTGCGCTCCATGCAATTTTGGCAGAATGGACAATTTGTTAAGCGAATTGCGACTTAATGATCCTAGAGACCGGGGTTTTGAGAAAACACATTGGGATGGTTTGGAAAGTTTAATTTGAACAATAATTTACAATGTATCTAAGGCTTAAGGCCTAGGGATGACGTGTTCGTTAGTCTTGGTTAGTGGTCGTTTACGTCATCCTCGGGCCTGACCAGAGGGCCCATGACTTCACGCGCAATCGGGTGCAGTGGGTACCAGTGAGGGCTTGGCATCTCGCTCGAACAGAGTTAAAGATTAGACTCTTATATGGAGATATTTATGCGCCGTTGTCCCGTCGATGATTTTACCCTCGCCACTGAAGATTATGAAGGGGTTGAGATTGATAGATGTCCGCATTGTAAAGGTGTCTGGTTGGACGCGGGCGAACTCCAAGGTATACAAGATAATCAGGACAGTGATTTTCGGGATGTAGTGGGTTCCAAGCTGGATACGGTTAGCGCTGCTATCAATATGGCCAAAGCAGCGACAAAAGAGCGTCGAAAATGCGTGAGCTGCGAGAGCGAATTGGTGAAACGGGAATACATACCAAGCACTCAGATAATGATTGATAATTGCCCTAAAGGGCACGGCATCTGGCTCGACGCCGGAGAACTTTCTCGGCTACAAATGTTTTATGAAAATGAATCAGACTATGCAGATTTTTTTGCGCAGCTTGAAGAGAAAGATCAAGGGTTGGGTGCAAAACTCAAATCTTTTCTTAGTCAGTTCAAGGTCTAAATCAGAACGCTATGTCATCACCCTATCCAGAGACTGTAGAGCTTAAAAGTTCCATAGTAAAAGCTATCATATTCAATGTGATATGTGGATTCTTTACTGCGGGATCTGCCTTCATGTTTTTTACTGGAGAGCGAGGGTGGTGGTTGATCTTCTTCCCACTATGTTCACTGGTGTTTTTATGGATGCTTATTAAGCCTGCCAAAGTGACTTTGGAGCCTGATCACATTACGCTCTCTCAAATGGGTAAAAACATGACGCATAAATGGGATGAGTTTACAAATATTGGCTATAGCAAAGTAAAGGCATCTGGAAATAATTCCTATTTTCTAACGGGCGATAAAATTGTCAAAGATAAACTAAAAAACATAGTGCTTGGATCATTCGATGTTAAAATGAAACCGGATGAGTTTTTAAGACTGGTTTATGAATATCAACAGGACGCTCTGAGAGACCGCTAATTTGTCCGCCGTAACAATATGTGGTAACTCAGCAATATATAATTTAGTTTATTGCAAGGAATGGCTTGCGGTTTATGGCCATATCGCAAGTGATAAAGAAGCCCATAAGGTCTATGACTTTATAGTGTTCAACTAATTTCGTATTTCAAGAGGGAGTTATGACGAAAGCAACACGTATTTTATGGCTGAAAATTTTGGCAGTGGCCTTATTGATCGGACCGGGAGTGCTTATGGTTACAGCTCCTGTGACAGGACTAGGCTTTTTAACGGAGAGATTTCTCGATCTTGCCCATCAGCCCTATGAGGGCGCACAACCCATAACGGGTAAATCTGCCCATTTACTTAATGCTATATTAGGCGGTATTTTAGTGGGGTTTGGTACGATGATCTGGGTCGTGTCTGATAAAGTTTTAAGGCAAGATTATAACACAGGCCGGCGGCTTATTATGGTGCCGCTTATGTGTTGGTATATCACGGATAGTCTCGGCTCGATCTTGGCTGGCGCTTGGTTTAATGCCGTCATCAATGCCGGGATTTTCGCAAGTTTTGCCCTTATCCTGTTTTGGAGGCAGGCAAAGGGGCAAGAATGAAACTGAGGTGTATAGATATCGTTTTGCAAGGCCCTTTGGGTTAGATGCATATTTTAGAAGGCGTTAAGTCATGACAACACTCGCAATTAAAATCACATCTATTTTGGGCGGGCTTATATTGATAGCCGGCGCAGCTTTTCACATGACGGGGCTGGACGGGGCGAGGGCGGCTATTGCCAATATCGACTCTGAGTTTTTCAAAAAAACCTTGCCCGTCACATGGATATTGCCCTCAGTGCATTGGGCCTTTATCGGGTTCTTATCCATTGGCTTGTCCTTCTATAAGTCCAAAGCCTGCGCGGCGATTTTAATAGCCTTCGGGCTAATGATTTTGCTCGACGCTTTTGTCTCATTCTTAACAGCCGGTTTGTTTCTGGGCGTCTATATCATGAGTGCGGCGGGTATCTTCTTGCTCATTAGTGGTTTCATGTTGCGCAAGCTCGCACACGCGGCATAAGGGCTACCTTTGCTTATATGACTTGCCTTGCTATTTGCGCCTATCGGGCGGTGGTGTTATGTCTGTAACGGCAGATTGCGGCCCAATCTGCGCGGTAGAATCAGTGAGGTGATATGGAATATTTACACACAATGGTGCGGGTAAAGGATATAGATGCGAGTCTGAAATTTTATTGCGACGGCTTGGGGCTGAGCACGCTGCGCCGTGTCGATAATGAACAGGGCCGTTTCACACTTGTCTTTCTCGCAACCCCAAAAGATGTCGCCAGAGCTAATGTGACAGGGGCAGAAAAACCCATGCCCGCCGGGCTACCCATGATAGAGCTAACATATAATTGGCCGGACGAAGATGGAAAGAGTGAGGATTACGGGGAAGGGCGAAATTTTGGTCATTTGGCCTATCGGGTTGAAAATATTTACGAGACCTGCGCGCGCTTACAAGAGATGGGGGTTACAATTAACCGTCCGCCGCGTGACGGCTATATGGCTTTCATACGCAGCCCCGATAATATTAGTGTGGAGCTTTTACAGACGGGTGAAAGGCTAGCCCCGTGTGAGCCGTGGGCCAGTATGGAAAACACCGGGAAATGGTAGGTCGTTTGCTTTAATTTCAAAGCCCCATTTTAGTCACTCTCATCATGCGTCTCGGGCTTGTTGTTTCGAACATGTCGGGCAAGCCAGATAAATATTATCGCCAAGAGCAAGAACGGGCCTAACCAGAGGATGAGAGTGTTATTTTGCACAGGCGGTTTGAGCAAAACATAATCGCCGTAAATATCGCGCATATAGGCAATGATCTCTGCCTCGGATTTTCCTTCTTTTAATTTCTGGCGCACAAGATTGCGCATATCGTCTGCTAGCGGCGCGTCCGAGTCATTTATGCTTTGATTTTGGCAAACGACACAGCGTAAGGACTGGCCGATCTCGCGGGTTTTCGCCTCAAGCGCATCGTCAGAGATTTGCCCATAGCTTGGAAATGCCAAACCGACCATAATCACGAATGAGATAAGAAAACGGGTCATTCTGACTCTAAACTCCCGATGAGAGGCAGCATATCCTCTAATAATATTTCAGGGGTAATTATGCCGATATGTTTATAGCGAATATTACCCGATTTATCGGTTATAAATGTTTCTGGTGCGCCCGTAATGCCCAGTTTAATGGCCAAGAGGCTCTCATTATCAAAAATGACAATATCATATGGGTTCCCGCGTTTGGCCAGCCACGTCTTTCCCTTTTCGCGCTCATCGCGCCAGTCAATGCCAATGATATTGAGCTTACCTTGTTCGGCCAGAGTCATAAGAAGAGGGTGCTCGACATCGCAGGCCACACACCAAGAGCCAAATACATTGATCAAAGAGACCTGATCTTTGATAATATCTTCGCTTATGCTCTGATCCGGGTCATATAAATTACTGAGTGTAAAGTCAGGAAATGGCCGGTCAATTAATTCAGAGGGAAGCTTGCTGGGGTCTTTTGTAAGACCGATTGCAAAGGCCAAGCCAATCCCTAAAAACACAATGAGAGGTGCCAGTGCACGGATCATGTTTTGGCCTTCTCAATGCGCGCATTTTCTAAGGCGGTGCTGTCTGTAGCTTCTGTCTCAGTGATCTGGCTTTGGGTATCCGGCATTGGGTTGTCGCTGTCTAGCTCAGCGCTAAAACGCAAACGCCTATCTGTGAGGGAGATAAAACCAGCCAGAGCCATTAAAAGGGCTCCAAACCAAATCCATGTAACAAAAGGGTGGTAATTGGCGCGAATTTTCCAGCCCCGCTCATTATCACCTTCACCTATAGCGGCAAACAAAGTTGGCCCTGCCGTGTAATGAAAGCCCGCCTCGGTCGTGATCATTTCACGCACGGGATAAAACCTTTGTTCCGTTTTGAGGGTTTTAACCTCTTTTCCATTTTTTGAAATATCTATACTGGCGGCGAGGAATTGATAATTTTCTCGAGCACCGGCATCCATGCTTTTAAGCGTGAATTCATATCCGGCTGTTGTAATGCTCTCGCCGATATTTATCCGCCCTGCATCCTCTTGCGCCCAGACGGACATGACAACGGCGCCAACAGTGAAAATCGCCATACCAAAATGGGCAAAGAAAAAGCCGTAAGTGGCGGCAGGTTGCTGGCGGAAGTTTTTAAAGTTCTGGGTACGCCGATACAGTGCCAGACATGTCGCAAAGGCGAGATAGGCGGCAAAGAAAAGCCCTATGCCGCCTAGAAAAGATTTCCCGATAAACGTCGTACCCGTTACAATCACCACGGCCAGAATGAGGGCGGTGACGGCGAGTTTTTTGAGGCTCTCCCTGCTTTTGCCGGTCCATTTCAATAAGGGCGCAGCCCCCATAAATAAAATCAGAACCAACATGATGGGCGCAAAAGTTATATCAAAATAGGGTTTGGCGACTGTGATTTTTTCGCCCGTCATAGCGTCCATGAAAAGCGGGTAAAACGTGCCTAGAAAGACGGTAGCTGTCGCCACGACGAGGAGCAAATTGTTGAGAACCAATCCGCCTTGTCTGGACAAAAGGGTGAAGCCGCCAGGGCCTTTTAAGGTTTTAGCGCGTATGGCATAAAGTGTGAGCGCCCCGCCAGTTGCAGCCATGAGAAGCGCGAGAATGAAGACGCCGCGGGCGGGATCAACGGCAAAGGCGTGAACGGAGACCAGCACGCCGGAGCGGACAACAAATGTGCCGATCAAACTTAGTGAGAAAGCGCTAATGCCAAGCAGGATAGTCCATGAGGCCAGCTGATGTCTTGTACCTAAGACCATGATTGAATGCAGAAGGGCCGTACCGAGTAACCACGGCATGAAACTGACATTTTCAACTGGGTCCCACATCCACCAGCCACCCCATCCTAGCTCGTAATAAGCCCAGACCGAGCCTATTGTGATGCCGAGCGTTAAAAAGCTCCAAGCTATAATCACCCAAGGACGAACCCAACGCGCCCAAATAGCATCAACCTTACCTTCAATAAGGGCGGCGACAGAAAAGGAAAAGGCTACAGAAAACCCGACATATCCCATATATAAAAGCGGAGGATGAATGGCCAAGCCGGGGTCTTGGAGCAAGGGGTTAAGTCCCAAGCCATCAAGGGGGACGGGGTCAAGTCTTTCAAAGGGGTTGGAGGTAAATAAGATGAAGGCCAAAAATCCAACTCCGAGCAGGCCTTGTATTCCCACAGCTCTGGTCTTGAGCGTTTTAGGCAAATGCTGTCCGTATTGCGGGATTAACGCGCCGTAAAGGGCCAGCATTAAGGTCCATAGTAATATAGAACCCTCATGATTTCCCCAAACACCTGATATCTTATAGATAAGAGGCTTCATTGAATGAGAATGAGTGGCCGCCAGCTTCACACTGAAATCAGATTGTATAAACACCAGCGTTAAGGCCAGGAATGAGAAAGCGATCAGGTAAAATTGCACAATGGCGGCGCGGTCACTCAACGCCATGAGGCGCTCTTTGCCTTTGGCGGCTCCCCACAAAGAGAGCGTCCCCTGAGCTCCGGCAGTTAGGAGCGCCAAGATAAGCGCGAAATGTCCAAGCTCAGCTATCATACCCTTGCTATAAGTACCAATATTGAGAAAAGCAATTCTTCATATGGCTTGTATGAAAATCAGAAAATATGTGAAGGCTTTTCTATAAACTTATGCAGTCGGCGGAGGAAATAAATCCGGGTTCATAAGGTCTTCATTGATTTTCTGCTGTGTGTCTAGGATAAGTTTTTTATGCTTTTCAAAAGCATCTTCAACGCGCAGGGCAGATGAGAAAAAGGCCAGCGCCATAGTCGCCGCAATCTGACCGTATTCATAAAGAGGTACAGCTATGCTGGATGTTTTGCCTGGATTTTTAGTGTGTGGATTTTTAATAAATGAGGCATAGCCGTCTTTTAAAATCATATCAAAATGCAGATTTCTAAGATTGTTTAAGAGGCGTGTTTCTTCCTCATCAATGGAGCTTCGTTTAAGCTGTTCAATAATGTTTTCACGTTCCTTATCACCACTAAAAGCCAGATAGGCCATGCCAGAGGCGCTTGAGACAATGGGTAAAGAATAGCCCGGATTATAATCGGAATAGGTCAATGTCGTCATGGCGTGGGTTGAATATTGAATGACCATCATCGGCCCGACGCGCGTGGCAATAGAGACGGGCCACCAAATTTCTTTGGTGAGTTCTACGATATGCGGCCTTGCAATGGCGACGAGCCTTGCACTTTCCTGATAGCCACAACTGAGCGATTGGGACAAAGCAGTCGGGCGGTAATATTTTCGCGAAGCTTCGCGCTCAATCACCCCTTCTTTTACAAGCGTGTAAACCACGCGACAGGCCGTAGGATAGGGAATACCGACGGCTTTCGAGATTTGCGTCATGGATAGTGCCCCGTGGCGGTTTATGGCCTGCATCACATGAAGTGCGCGCGCAATAGAGCGGATTGCCGGTTCTTTGCTTGGCTTTTCTTCGCGAGTCTTGTCTGCGGTAGTTTTTTCAACGAGGTCTTGGGTCATGCCTCTAGATTATGCGCTAATCGCTACGCGGTCAATTCATCAAAAACTATGGTAGTGCATCAGTTTGAATTTTTCTTCTTGTAAGTTTTTGGACGTCCCGGTTTTGGAGCCGCCGCATCAACTAATCCAACTATCCATTCAAAGTCTTTTAGCGTGTCAGATAGTCCAGCTTCCATTGCAGGGCTAACACGCAAAGTCTTATGGGTTTTGCAGAAGTTATAAAACACGGTGTAGAGAGCAACCATATGAGCGTGGTTTTCAAACTTCTTTGAGAACGCATTTGTAAGGCGCGTGAATGTCCGTAGTCATATAAAGTGGCACCGATTTCGGGCCAGGCTAAGGGAGACTTTG
>CAZNCJ010000098.1:0-7435 GCA_964571595.1 uncultured Caulobacterales bacterium
CGACTAATTGTTTTTTCTGCTCCGGGAAATCGCGCAAGAGACGCATTGTGCCTGAAAGTGAGTTTCGTGTGGTATCATTGCCTGCAATGATGATGAGCAACCATGATCCGTCCAGATAGGCATCTGGCAGTTTCGCGCCGTTAATTTCGACATTGGCAATAGCCGATAATAAGTCTTGTTGGGGGTTTTGACGTTTGTCTTTTAGGATATGTTGGCCATATTCAAACATCTCCTGCACACCGTTCATAAATTGCATGACCATGGCTGGGTCAACTGCATTGACGTCAACATCCTCCATCACATATTGGGCCAGTTCGAGCATGTCCATCCATTCACGGATTTTGCCGCGGTCCGCCTCGGGCACGCCCAGCATTTCACACAAGGTAAATAAAGGGAGTTGTGAGGCGAAATTTTCGACAAAATCAATCACAGGGCCTTTCATCTGGGCAGCATCCAGTAATTGGGTTATTTTCTGGTCGACTTTGACTTTAAGTTCTTTGACATATCCCGGTGTGAAATAGGCCATATGTTCACGACGTAATTGCATATGATGGGGCGGGTCCAGGCAAATCATAGTGTCAAGCGAGGCGCTATGGAGCTTGGGGTGATGACGTATATCTCCGGGCTTATAATAGCCCATTAAAATGCCGCCCATTTGCGAGGAAAATTTTGTCGTATCCAAGCTCACAGAGCGGACATCATCATAGCCTGTGAGTGTCCAGAAACCTTCCATTTTGGCCTTGTCCATGGGATGCCACATGATAGGGGCTTTCTCACGCATAGTTTTGAACCCGGCAAAGGGTTGGCCGGCAATGAAATTCTTACTCAATGAGAGATCGATTGGGGGCGTAAGGGGATAGACTGGTCTAAAGGTGGGAGCCATTGACCCGCGGTCTTCGGCGTAATTTTGGCTTACTAATTCAAGGGTCACTTATTTCTCCCGTGCAAAATCTATGCATAAATATTTGTCTTATTTAGCACTAAAGACAAGCGTACAAATTTGTACAACTTACAAATAAAGATGCATGAGGATTGTCAGTATTAGACATAAACTTTGTTGCTTTTTATCTATGAGGACATTAGAGCACGTTATGACTGATTTTCAACCTTTATCGGGTCTTGGACAAATCGCAGATAATTATGACGCACTCTTTTGCGATATATGGGGTGTTGTCCATAATGGACGCGTGCCATTTGCTGAGGCGATAGAAGCGTTAGTGCGGTTTCGTTCTGAACGCGGCCCTGTGATTTTAATTTCCAATTCGCCGCGCCCCTCTATTGCCATTCCTTTGCAATTTCGCCAAATCGGAATTTTATCTGAGCCGTGGGACGCTATTGTCACCTCGGGGGATGCGATAATTGACGAGCTAGCCAGACGTGCACCCGGGCCAGCTTTCAAACTGGGCCCTGAACGGGACGATGTTTTATACGCCAATCTTGACCTTAATTTCAGTGACCTTGCAGACGCGCATTTTATTTCTTGTACCGGTCTTTTTAATGATGATGAGGAAACAGCTGAAGATTACCGCGAACTTTTATTACAAGCCCGGGATATAGGCTTGCCGCTCATTTGTGCCAATCCGGATATTCGGGTTAAACGCGGCGATAAAATGATTTACTGCGGCGGAGCAATTGCCCAATTATATGAAAAACTGGGCGGGGAAGTTATCCATGCCGGCAAGCCTCATCCGCCAATTTATCGTCTATGTCGGGCATGGCTTGAGGAAATATTGGGTTATAATCTGCCACAAGACCGGGTCTTGGCGATTGGCGATAATATCTTTACTGATTTACTGGGCGCGCAACAGGAAGATTTGGATTGTCTTTTTATCGCTGACGGCGTGCATTCTGACAAAGCCGAGAAACTAAAGGCTTTATTGGTTGAGCATAAAATACAGGCGCGCTATATGTCTTCCATGTTGTCATGGTAGCGTAATGGATTGGAAGACGGAATAATTTAATGGCTGAAACAGTTAAATATTATCTAGAAGATCTGGAAGTCGGTATGGAAGCCACCACAGAGATGGTGATTACGGGTGAGAAGATTGATGCCTTTGCTGATATTATTGGCGATCATAATCCGATCCATGTCGATGCGGAATTTGCCAAGACAACACAGTTTGGCCAACGTATTGCCCACGGCGCTCTTTCGGCCTCGCTGATATCGGCTGTATTGGGAAATGACCTTCCGGGGCCGGGGGCTGTGTTTGTCGAGCTTAATTTACGATTTCGGCGTCCAGCCTTTATTGGCGACAAGGTGATTGCCGTTGCCAGAGTGGACGAGATTAATCCGCGAAATGGACGCGTAAAAATGAAATGCTATTGCGAAGTCAATGGTAAGCAAATTTGTCGTGGTGATGCGGGTGTTGTGGTTAAGAAACGCCCTGAAAGCGAATAAGAGGCTTTTGCCTTGTGAAAACCCTTCAGACCTATAAAGATCTTAAGCCTTCTGAAAAAGGCGCAGTGATCGCGCTTGGAAATTTTGACGGTTTGCACCGCGGGCATCAGGCGGTGATTTCTCAGGCGCGGGCTTTGGCAGATGAGTTAGGCGCGCCTTTGGGAATTGGGCTTTTCAGGCCGCACCCTTTTCGATTTTTTAAGCCAGACGCGCCGCCATTTCGATTAATGAGTGCTGAGATTAGAGAACGGATTATGCCGAGCCTCGGCGTGGATTTTCTCTATGAAATTCCTTTTACCGATGAACTGCGCGAACTCGATGATACGCAATTTGTTGAAAACGTCTTACATCAGGGGCTGGGAATTGTGCATGTTGTGGTCGGCAAGGATTACGGCTTTGGTAAAAATCGCTGCGGTAATGTTGAGAGCTTAAAACGGCTCTGCGGGGAACGTGGTATTGGTGTCAATGCGCTCGAGCTTGTGGGGTTGCATCGCTTTTACGGAAAATATGGCAGTACCGATATTCGTAAGGCGTTAGAGCAGGGTGATGTTTTTCACGCCGCCCATATGCTGTCGCGTCCATGGTGTGTGGACGGTATCGTTAGGAAGGGAGAGCAGCGCGGACGCACGATTAATTTCCCGACAGCCAATCTTGAATTTGCAGATTTAATCCGGCCCAAATTCGGCGTTTATGCTGTAGAAGTAAGGTTGGCAGACGGTACGCATAAATACGGCGTGGCCAATACGGGCAATAGGCCCACAGTTGGCGGGCAAGAGGCGCGGCTTGAAGTCCATATCTTCGATTTTGAAGCGGATATTTACGGCCAATATATAGAGGTCGATTTTCGCTGTTTTATTCGCCCAGAGAAGAAGTTTGAGAGTTTCGAAGCGCTCAAGACCCAGATTACCAAGGATGCACTTAGTGCTCGGTCTATTTTCGCACTCGGTAGCTAGGCGCAGACAGTGATAAATTAAGTACCTTATGAAGGCGTCCAAACCGGCGATAGGATTATCATACGAACCTATTTCGAGTTTAGCGCATGGTGAGCGATGTCGCGCCGACAAAACCCTTCCGGCCAGTCAATATCTTCGTCAATAGCCGCATAGGCAGATTTTACCGCCGTTTTTACGCTCGCAGCTTTGGCCGTTACATTTAGCACACGTCCCCCGGAGGCGGTAAGCTCGCCCTTATCATTCAGGCGGGTGCCGGCGTGAAATATAACGACCTCTTCGCGCGCATTGGCGGCGTCCAGCCCACTAATTTGGGACCCTTTTTCATATGCTCCCGGATAGCCTTTCGTGGCCACAACCACATTGACGACAGGGTTTTTATGCCAGACAGGGGGTGTGAGTTTATCGAGCTTTTGCTCAATAGCCGCTTGAAAAATTTCGACAAGATCGGAATCAAGACGGCGCATGAGGACCTGACATTCGGGATCACCAAAGCGGCAATTATACTCGATCAGTTTTGGCCCGTCTTTTGTCATCATCAATCCGGCAAATAAGACGCCGACAAAGGGGTGGCCGTCTTTTGTCATACCGTCAATCGTGGGCTGGATAATGGTTTTGAGCACTTTACCCATCTCTTTTTTTCCAAAAACGGGTGCGGGGGAATAAGCGCCCATCCCGCCTGTATTCGGACCTTTATCTCCGTCAAACGCGCGTTTATGGTCTTGGGCACCGATCAGGGGTAGGGCCGTTTTGCCGTCCGAGATCGCAAAAAAGCTCACTTCTTGGCCTTCCATAAACTCCTCAATCACGATTTGTTCGCTGGCCTCGCCAAACTTACCAGAGAAAAATTCTTTCAGCTCTTTATGGGCGGTTTTAAGGTCTTCGGCGATGACCACACCCTTGCCAGCCGCCAGACCATCGGCCTTAATCACATAAGGCGGGGTCATGGTTTTGAGAAAGTCTTTGGCGGGTTTTATCTCGGTAAAGACGCCGTAATCCGCGGTTGGAATATCATAGCGCTTACAAAAATCCTTGGTAAAAGCTTTGGAGCTTTCAAGCTGGGCGGCGGCTTGGCTGGGGCCAAAGGCTTTCACACCGATCTTTTCCAACTCATCCACCAGTCCCAAGGCCAAGGGTTGCTCCGGCCCAACAATTACAAGATCAAAAGCATCCCGTTTCACCAGTGCGATCAGGCCAATTATATCATCTGCGGCAATATCCACACAGCCTGTAATTTCGGCCATACCGGCATTGCCGGGCGCACAGATTAATGTCTCGACATTTTTGTTTTGCAGGATTTTCCAAGCCAGCGCATGCTCGCGTCCACCAGAGCCTATCAACAAGACTTTCATAATTTATCCTAATCAGTGATTCCTTGTGACGTATTTTAGTCTATAAGCATATTCGAATCCACGACAAAGGGCGTTAAAGCCTATCTTTGTCACAATAAAAGGAATGAAGGTCGCAATCGTGTCATCTGACAATCAAGAGGTCAAAACGAATGTACATGAATTTACAGTCTCTGAGCTGGCCAATTCCCTTAAGCGAACGGTAGAGCAAACTTACGGACATGTCCGTGTGCGCGGGGAGCTGGGGCGGGTGACTATTGCGAAATCCGGCCATTGCTATCTCGATGTCAAAGACGATAAGGCGGTTATAAATTCAATTATCTGGAAGGGCGTTATGGGGCGACTATCTATGCGCCCGGAAGAAGGGATGGAAGTGATTTGCGAAGGCAAGCTCTCTACCTATCCCGGACGCTCAAATTATCAGCTTATCATAGATAAAATGGAGTTGGCGGGCGCAGGCGCGCTCATGGCTTTGTTTGAAAAACGCAAGAAAATGCTCGCCGCCGAAGGTCTGTTCGATGAGGCCCGCAAGCGCGACCTGCCTTTTCTGCCTAAAACTATCGGGGTTGTCACCTCTCCGACAGGCTCGGTTATCCGTGATATTTTACACCGTATTTCAGACCGCTTTCCTTCCCATGTTCTGGTCTGGCCGGTTCTGGTGCAAGGCGATAAAGCCGCAGATCAAATCGCAGCCGCGATAACGGGGTTTAACCACGCCCATAAAGATGGTGGTTTTCCAAAGCCTGATGTGTTGATTGTCGCGCGCGGTGGTGGCTCAATGGAAGATTTATGGTGCTTTAACGAAGAGCATGTTGCCCGCGCAGCCGCGGCCTCAGATATTCCGATCATTTCGGCTATAGGTCATGAAACGGATTGGACATTGATTGACTTTGTCGCCGATTACCGCGCTCCGACCCCGACAGGGGCCGCCGAAGTCGCCGTGCCCGTCCTCGCGGATTATCTGATGACAGTGCAGGATTACGGCTTGCGCCTCACGCGCGGCCTGACACGTAATCTGGGGGAAAAGCGCACAAGCCTGCAGGCTGCGAAACTGCCCAAGCTAGCGGCGGTTTTGGCCCCGCCTCGCCAAAGGCTGGATTTGGCCCGCCTGCCAAAACCGGAGCGTTTACTGGAGCCGAAAAAACAGCAATTAACTCTGCTGAGCACGCGCATGCCGGCCTTGGGCCGTTTATTGGACGGGCCGCAAAATCGTCTCAACTTGCTTTCGGCCCGCCTTCGCCCTGACGCGATTAAAACCAGAACCGGGCATCACTCTGAAAAATTAGGCGCTTTATCAAATCGCGCCCGACGGGGGATTGAACGCAGATTAAGAATGCAAAAAGATAAGCTGTCTCGCGCTGCAGCTCTGCTCGAGGCTTATAGCTATCAAGGTGTACTTGCACGGGGGTACGCATTAGTCAGTGACGCGGCAGGCGGGCTTGTGCGTTCCGCTAGCTCAGTCAAAGCAGGTGACGGGGTCACACTGAGCTTTCATGACGGCACACAACAGGCGGTGATTAAAGAGGGCGGCACGTCTTCGAAACCTACTGCCTCGAAATCCAAGCAAGCTGAGAAATCTAAAAAAGCCAAGACGCCGAAAAAACCCAAACCGGCAGACGGGACTAAGAAAATACAGCCCGACCTCTTTTGATTTATCCCGAACCGCGCTATCTAAGTGCTAAATACTCACAGGTTACACATGACTAATTTTTTAAAAGGCGAAGCAAAAATCCATTTCGGGGATAGTGATTTTACGATCATGGAAATGGGGGATCATATAAAATGTGCCGTTACGGGTGACGCTATTCCGATTGACCGTTTGCGCTATTGGAGCGCGCAGCGCCAAGAGGCGTATAAAGATGCCTCTGCCAGTCTGGCGGCGTGGAAAAAGGCGAATGGATGATGCGGGCGATAT
The DNA here is from genome assembly GCA_964571595.1 of uncultured Caulobacterales bacterium. Classification (GTDB taxonomy): domain Bacteria; phylum Pseudomonadota; class Alphaproteobacteria; order Caulobacterales; family Maricaulaceae; genus CALCKU01. Next base: position 6,613 of record CAZNCJ010000098.1, read on the forward strand.
TTTTGCCTATCGTGATTTTATCGGCAATGTCCTTTTCTGCTTGCGCGCAAGAAGAGAATGAAACTCTCCAAAAAATAGACATTGAACCTCATGCTCAACACCATAATGAAGCATTGGCAAAGACGGAGTCTTATGAGGGTAAATTGCGTAGAGCGCCTGAGTTTACGCAAGAGGATTATAATAATCCAAAATATGATGATACAGCCTTAGAGGGTCGGGATTTTCATATTGTCGAGGCACCCCCGGTAAAGCTTTATTGCTGGGGTGTGGAACAGCAAGGCGGCGCTGTCATGTGCAGAACACAGCCCCGTGCAAAGGTCAAAATAGGCCGCACAGATGACGATTTTTATTATGAAACCGCAAATGATGAAGGATTATTGCTTGTTGGCTTTGACCGCGATGAAACCCGTACAATAATCGAGGCAGAAGGCAAACGCATTGAGTATAATTTAGAGACGCGTGATTATGACATCTCTCGTCTTGACGGCCTGCCGCCCTCGCAAGTCTCGACTTTCACGGAAGCGCAACTCAAACGTATCCGGGCGTCTTCGGCGCGTAAGAAAACCGGCTTTGCCTCGCGCGCTCAAACGCTTGGTTTTAAAAACGGCTTCATTCATCCGGTCAAAGACTATACCAAAACTACTAATTTTGGGGCGCAGCGTATTTTAAACGGCGAGAAAAAACGCCCGCATTACGGCGTTGACCTTGCCGCACCGACAGGCACGCCGATTTACGCGCCTGCGGATGGTATTGTCAGCTTGGCCGATGATGATCTCTATTTTGAAGGGGCGATGGTCTTGCTGGATCATGGTCAGGGTTTGAT
>CAZNCJ010000099.1:0-7341 GCA_964571595.1 uncultured Caulobacterales bacterium
ATTATTGCGCGAATGAGGTCCTGAGAATTAAAAGGCTTTAAAATGACCTGATCTACACCGTAAGACTTCAGCTCTTCTGCCTCATGAATATCGCCCATAGCCGTTAGCGCGATAACAGGTATTTTCGCATTTACAGTCCCGTTTGCGCGAAGGCGTTCCACAAGCTCTTTACCGCCCATTTCCGGCATAAAAACATCCGTTAAAAGCAAATCAAATTCACATTTTTCCAGACTTGAAAGCGCCTCAACTCCATTTGTTGCGAGAGTTAAAACCGCACCTTGTTTTTCCAAAATGCGGCTCACAACCATACGGTTCGTCGGGTTATCTTCGACAAGTAAAATTTTCTTACCTGCAATATCCGCTTTCGGGGTAAGCCTTTCTTTGGGCGCGATAGCCGGCTCTGTTTCCTGCAGAGGAATATTAATCCAGAAGGTTGACCCTATACCAAGCTCGCTCTCAACACCTATGCTGCCACCCATCATACGCGTGAGCACTTTAGAGATTGTAAGGCCAAGGCCTGTGCCTTCACTGGCACGAACATCAACATCCTCGGCCATATAAAATTCATCAAAAATATGCTCTTGCTTTTCGCGCGCAATACCAAGGCCATTATCTTTCACTTTGCAGATGAGGTTAAAACCGCCCTCATCTGCGGCGTCAGTTTCTACGATAAGTTCAATCTTCCCACCTTTGGTATATTTAATGGCGTTACTCACAAAGTTCATCAACACCTGTCTTATACGACCAATATCCCCTGCAAGGTAAACAACAGCTGCCTTAGTGAGATTTATAGCCAAATCAATATTACGGTCTTTCGCTTGCATAGCAAAAAGCCTGTAAACATCATCAAAAACATCGGGCGCATGAAAGGGCTCCTGCAATATTTTTATAGAACCTGACGAGATACGGGCATAATCAAGCACGTCATTTATAATGCGCAGCAATGCCCGCGATGATCTATCTGCGGTTTGTACAAGCTGTTTTTGATCTTTAGAAAGTTTCATATCGCTAAGAATATCAAATATCCCCAGTACAGCATTAAAAGGGGTGCGTATTTCATGGCTCATCGAAGAGATAAATTGCGTTTTTGCTCTATTGGCGAGTTCGGCAGCCTCTTTAGCATCACGCAGTGCTTTTTCCGCCGCTTTGGCTTCTGAAATATCTCGAATATAGGCAATGAAGATATCACCATTTGAGCTACGACTTCGTGAAATCGCAAGCTCGGACATGAACTCTTCTCCGTTTGCACGTAGTGCTTCTATCTCAATTCTTTGCCCTAAAATCGTGGCTTTCCCGGTTTTGCGCATACGCGCCATGCCTTTATTATGCGCTTCACGATAACGCTCTGGCACTATAATATCCGACATCTCTTTCCCGAGGACGTCTTCTTTATTATAGCCAAATATTCTTTCCGCAGACTCGCTAAATTCAAGAATATGACCCGCATCATTAATGATGATAATACCGTCCAAAGACGCTGAAACTGTCGCTTGGAGTTGCTCGGCTTGCAGATCAGCATTCTCTTTGGCCGAACTGGCTTCATTTTGCCATTTCAGCACAAAACGCCTAATGCCGTAGCCCAAGAAAAATGAGCCTATTGTTAAGCCTAGTAATAAAAAACTATTTTCCATTTCACAAACCTCTTCAGGATATGTGGCACAAATAGTTTAAAGTTCGGTTAGAGTGAGCGGAATTAGTGTCTTAGCACATTATCTAACATATTTTCCTTAGCCCCCCTCACATCCTAAACCAAAGCAAATAAGCGCGTCAAACGCAGCCTCTCACAATAAATGGCACTTATGATGCCAATTAATTGTTGTATTGGCACTCTTAATGTCATATATATTGTAAAAACCAGACAGGGGACTATATTATGGCATCTCGCTTATCCATTTTGGCCGCGACAACGGTCTTGACTGCATCACTGACATTACCCGCTTATGCGCAATCCTCCGCTGACGAAATCGTCGTCACGGCTACAAAACGTAATGAAACCATTTTTGACGTCCCCTTAGCGGTTACGGCTGTAGGTGGAGATACGCTTGAGCAAGCTCAAATTCGAGATATATCCGACTTACAAAATGTAGCGCCTTCGCTGCTCTTTTCTCAATCCACGGGTAGTAATCAATCCGTCCTCACCATTCGTGGTATCGGCACGCCGGGACAAAACTCTGGACTAGAGCAATCCGTGGGTGTTGTGATTGACGGCATCTTTAGAGGCCGACCTGGCTCCGCGCTCAATGATTATATTGACATTGATCAGATTGAAGTGCTGCGAGGCCCGCAAGGAACAATTTTTGGTAAAAACACAACGGCTGGCGTGATCAATGTCCGCACGGCCAAGCCCTCTTTCGATTTTAAAGCCAAAGCCGATATCACCCTTGGCAATTTCGACTTACAACAATATCGCGCAAGTATTTCTGGGCCGATAACAGACACATTGGCTGCAAGCATTTCTGGGTCGCGCCAGAAACGAGACGGCTTTGTAACAAGCATAGTCGACGGATCAGATGTCAATAATCGGGACCGTTGGTCTGTTCGCGGACAGCTTTTATGGGAACCCAGTGAAGATATATCTTTGCGCATTATTGGCGATCACGCCGAAGGTGACGAGAATTGCTGCGCCGCCGTGCCAGTACTCTTGGGGCCAGCGTCCGCCGCAGTCCAAGCCCTTGGCGGTCAATTACCATCCACAACACCCGGCACGCTGGGCGGATCAACGGGCGGGATAGTTGATTTTGATGAACGCATTGCCACCATCACCCCAGAACAAGCCATTGAAGACCCTCTCAATGACACAGGTATATCCGGCGAATTGACATGGGACCTTGGCCCTGTCGTCGCAACAGCCCTTGCCGCTTATAGAGAATTTGAAAGCGTGCCGTTAACCGATGGCGATTCGACCACACTCAATCTCTTTACAGCCACAACCGCCGCCCAAGATCTGGATGAAGTCTCTCTTGAATTCCGACTAACCTCCGATACGGACGGCCCATTTGAGTGGATCGCTGGTGCTTATTTATTTGATCAAGACATTGAAGCGGATCAGTTCTTAGCCTTCGGGCCTGATACACGCAACTTCTTCGCGGTATTAACACCGAATGTGCCGAACCCTCTGACAATGGGAACCACGCAAATAAACACATTGGCACTCCTTGAGGCTTTAACAATGACACCGCCTAATACCTTCTTTGCTGAAGGCGTCGTATCTGATGATAACTTCTTCCAAGATAGTAACAGTTTTGCCTTCTTTGGGAATGCCACATGGCACGTTACCGACCGTCTCGATGTAACAGGCGGTATTCGCTATACCAATGAAAGTAAGGATGCTGATTATCAGATTAATAATACAGGCGCTTTCTCGCAATTACCTTTAGGCGTTATCGCGGGCGGGATGTTCTCAGGATTGAGCAATTTACAACTCACCCCGGCTGTTGTGCCTTTCCAAGCTGAATTTGATGATGATGATATATCCATTGCCGCCAGCCTGTCTTATGAAGTCAGCGACGCGCTCAATCTATATGCGCGGTTCTCGCAGGGTTATAAATCGGGCGGGTTTAACTTAAACCGTAACGGCCCCAACACGGCTCCTGGCGCGCCTGGACAAGTCTCAAACTTTGCAGCCCTTGTTGCCGCAGACCCGACGCTCACACCGCTACAATCCCTGCAAAACGCGGTGACATTCCAGCCCGAGACTACAAATGCTTATGAGCTTGGTTTTAAATCTCGTTTCTTGGACAATAGGCTGAAAGTCGACGGAACATTCTTCTTCCAAAGCGTAGAAGACTTTCAAGCCAATGCTTTTAACGGCACGACCTTTAGCATCATTAATGCAGGTGAAGTCGATTCCCTTGGCTTTGAACTGGATTACAGTTTTGCAATTACGGATGATCTCTTCCTGACCGGCGGTGGTAGTTTCCAAGATGTGGAATATGCAAGTTTCACAAATGCCGGTGCCACGAGCGCGCAGATAGCCGCAGGAATGCCCGTACAGGATTTGACGGGTGAAAGACCTAATTTCGCTTCAGATGTCGTTTTGACGGGAGCGCTTAATTACAAACGCGATCTCACGGATAAAATCGGGCTAAACTCCCGCATTGGTTATCGTTATAGGTCTGAATACACAACAGGGCAGGATAATGATCCAATCACCTTGCAAGACGGCTTCGTCACACTCGACGGAACGCTCGGTTTCGTATTTAATGACGGACAGATAGGTCTGGATTTTTGGGGTAAGAACCTCACAGACCGTACCATCACTAATATAGTCTTTGATACACCATTACAGCCCGGATCATTCTCGACCTTTCTAGAAGCGCCACGAACTTACGGGGCAACTCTCAGGCTTACCTATTAGCTAAAAATTATACGATAATAAGGTTTCATTCCCCAACCAACTACAGGGTCCTTTTTTTAAGCGACCCTGTTTTTTATTGCTCTGGCTTAGCTTTATCTCGGCCTGAGTGAAAATGTATCCGTGATGGCCGGGTTTTGGGACAGATGATACTGCTTTCTAGCATTCCAGACCTTGAGATAGCGATAAAACGGTATGGCCGGATAGAGATGATGCACCAGATGATAATTTTGAAAGATGAATATGGGGGTAAGCAACCACTCAAGGCCCACGCGGTTTGACGTAGACCGGAACGGCTCATCTTTCGCGTGATGGTCGTGCGGATAATGGGGCAGAAAATCAAAGGCGATAACGATAATATATTTTGCAATGCGTGTCGGGATGAAGAACAGCAGCAGGTAATATTTCAACCACCCCGCAAGCGTAAAAGCCGTTATAACGCTTATCATAAATAAAACGGCTAAATAAAATTCCCTACGCTCGCTCTTTGGACGCTTTTTAAACACATCGGGCGCGAGGTAAGTTTTAAAATAGACATAATCCAATGTCAGCCATTTATAAGGCAAGGCCCATTTTGGCCCCGTCCCGCAATAGACGTCCGGGTCTTTCTCGCTATCATTGGTGAACCTGTGATGCTTCATGTGCACAAAGCGAAACACCTGAAAAAACGGCCCCGGCTCCAGCAGCAACATGGCAAGACGACCTGCCCAATCATTCATCCGCCTATTTGCAAACACCGTACTATGCGTCGCATCATGAGCTATAGAAAAAGACATATAAGAGGCGATAGCATTTATCACCATGGCCCAGCCCAGCGACAGCACACCCGCGAGATAAGCATATGATGACAGTCCAAAAATAAGGAATGCCGCAATCAATAGCATAACGGTTGGCCAGGCTATGTGTGGTTTCTGAATAAGCTTTTTGAAAAGCTCTGCATCATCAGTTTGCTTGGCAAGCAGGGAGCTCGGATTCACGGTCTACTCCGTCAACGTAATTCGTTGACCCACCTTATATATTGGCACTTACAATGTCAATACAAAGTAAAATGGTGAAGTCCTCTTAAAGTTTATGTTTCCGAGGGACTTTGCGCATAAGAAAAAGTATAAACGCAATCATGTCATCGTGATCGCCGTTTGAAAGGCTTGACGTTCCGTAATTCTCTGAACATAGGCCTTTAGGTTTGGCATGTCCTCACTTACGCACCCCATACGATTGGCCATGAAAATGGAATGACCCAGCATGATGTCTGCGGCAGAAAAATCTCCGATCAAGTAATCCTTACCCCCCATCCAATCATTTACGGGCTTCAAAGATTTTGTCAGCAAACGCTGTGCTTGTCCCAGTACAACTTCGTCGCGGCGCTCGGGCGGCAATAAAAGCGTATGCACAACAATCGTATTGATAGGCGGCATTGTCATGCCTTCAGAATAGTGAAACCATTGCTGATAATAAGGCCACATAGCGTCACTTACCGCTGGCTTAAGACCGCCATTTTTGTGACGCTCCAGAATATATTCGACAATCGCCCCGCTCTCATAAATGGAGACATCCCCATCATCCAAGACGGGTATTCGCCCCAAGGGATGACGCGCTCTGTGCGCGTCTGATTTCAAATCCTTGGGATGAAACGCCATTTTGTTAATATCATATGGCAAGCCCAGCTCTTCGAGCAGCCAGACAATCCGGCCCGCGCGCGAATTTGGGGCAAAGTGAAGTTTGAGCATAATGACCTCTCTTTTACTCCTTCAATGAAACCATAATTCCGCGTTTAGGCGAGACTTTGTTATCAAGCGTTTCAACCCAGATATCACGCGCAGCTTCCATACCGTTGCAAAACTCAACGGTTAAATTATCAGAGCTTCGTGCAGCGAGCTGGGCACCTGCAGCATATGCCTTCTGGAACAAAACACCAGGCCCCCAATCTTTATTGCGTTTTCCGATTTGCCCAGGCGCAAAGAAAAATTCAGGTTTAGCACCAGGCATATCGCCACCGCTGCGCGGTTCTTCCCAATGGGTAGCCCCGACACCGATAGAGCGCACCATATTCGCCCCGAGATGGTGATGCAGTGTGCTGCACAGTTCTCCATTACCGGACATATCCACATAGACGGATTTTTTACTGGCATCGATCTGGGTTTCATGTCCGTAAGTCACGACTTGATGACAGTCACCAAGACTTTCCACAAAGTCCTTATTACCGGGCGATGTTAGCCCAATAATCTTGCCACTAAAATCGGTTTCAGACTTTACAAATGCCGCCATGCCAAATCCTGTCTTGGAGGAGACAGACCCGATTAAAACCTGCTCTGCCCCCCAGTAATCATTATCTGCTAGAAAATCCGCCAGAACATAACCTGTGACAAAAAGCGGGAATAAAAGACAGCGCTCATTCTCCAATGTCTTGTAAAGCGGCGGCTCGCTCGCCGTTCGGTTATAGCCATTATATAGCTCAGGCAGAGCCTGACGATGTTCGGCCATATCGACAAAAGACGCCTCTTTAATTTTACCGGGCTTCATAATGACCTCGCTGGCCATGGGTAGAAAGCCGTAAATGCGCTCGCCCACAGTAATGCCCTCGCACTTACTCTCGACGATATCGGCCATGCCCCAAACGGGAACCTTGCCCCAATTAACAGGGTCATCGGATTTGACAGGATAAAATTTCCAATAGCCAATCATATCACCAGAAACGGCATAACTAACATTATTGGCCGTCAGCCCGTATTTATCTATAGCGACACGGACTTCGCCGTCGGCTAATGGCCGTGATGTTAGCTCTGCAATTTTTGTATTGCGGTAATCCTCGCGATCAACCCATAATTCCTGCATGATTATTTCCTTAGTTCAAAAATGAAAATTGCGTTTTGCGCTAATGAGGCAAGGAGCAATAAGAGTAGCGGCACCCATATTTTTGGCCGCAAATAAGTGTTCATGCGAAGCTGCATGGGAAAGGACGTTGTTCCGTCTATGGCGGCCAGTTTGAA
>CAZNCJ010000100.1:0-7225 GCA_964571595.1 uncultured Caulobacterales bacterium
AATAATTTCCCCGTCCGTCCGGCCCCGCATTGTACCTCATCATAAATCAGTAATATGCCTTGTTCGTCGCATAACTTCCGCAAGCCCCGCAGACATTCAAGCGGCATGGGTCGTAGCCCGCCTTCGCCTTGTACGGGTTCAACCAGAATGGCGGCCGTTGTCTTGGAAATAGCCTCTTTAAGCGCGTCGTGATCCCCGTAAGGCAAATGGATAAATCCGGGCAAATTAGGGCCAAAGCCTTTAAGATATTTCGGATTACCACCCGCATTAATCGTAGCAAATGTCCGCCCGTGAAAAGCCCCTTGAAAAGAGATAATATCAACCCGTTCGGGCTGGCCATTTTCATAATGGAATTTGCGCGCCGTTTTCATGGCGCACTCTAAGGCTTCCGCGCCGGAATTTGTAAAAAAGACCTTTTCGGCAAATGGCACGGTCTCGCAATATTTACGGGCCAGCTCAAGCGCGCCGGGAATGCGGTACATGCCCGAGACATGCCAGAGTTTTTCCGATTGCGCTTTTAAGGCATTATTGGGAATTGGATGATTATGGCCCAAACAATTCACGGCTATACCCGCGATGAAATCAAGATATTTCTCACCGGTTTCTGTATAGAGATAGGCGCCTTCACCACGGACAAACTCTACCGGCGGCGGGGCATAACAATTATAGAGATGATCACCTTGTGGCACACGGCCCTCCCTTACATAAGGCTTGATTAGGCTTTTAAGCGCCAACCTGTTTTGAAAACACGTAAGACAATTATAGCCAGAATAATATTAATAATAGCAATCAGTACAACACCAACCATGACATTGCCATCAGCTTCTCCAATGAAGCCATATCGAAACCCGTCTATGAGATAAAAAAGCGGATTCATCAAGGAGAGTTTCTGAAAGAGCGGCGGCAGAATATCAATATGGTAAAATGTGCCTGATAAATAGGACATAGGCAGGATAATGAATTGATTGACCACGGCAAGTTGGTCAAACTTTTCTGCCCATATTCCCGATAAAATCCCGACAAGGCTCATCGCAATGGCAGCAGAAAGACTAAAATATATCACGGCCCATAAATGCACTGGGATGAGCGGGGTAAAGAAAATGGACAGTGCAATGGCAGTGGCAAAGGCCACGACAATGCCGCGCGTTACCGCACCTGCCATATAGCCTAAGGCCAGTTCGTAATAGGCCAGAGGGGGCATAAGCACGTCAACAATGCTCCCCATGAGTTTGCCCGTCATGAGGGAAGAGGAGCTATTGGCTGAGGCATTATTTAATATGCCTAACATAACGAGGCCCGGGGCCAGAAATTTGACAAATTCAGGGTCCGCCCCGCCGCGCTGCTCAGCAAAGGCAAGGGTGAATACAATCATGAATAAGATATTTGAAATAACGGGGGCCAGCAAAGTTTGCGGGAATACTTTGGTAAAGCGTTTGACCTCTTTAATATAAAGCGTTTTCAGCCCAAGCCAGTTTATTGGCCCAAAGTTGCGTGCATTGGCTGAGGCGACGTTTTTATTTAAATTTGTCATGTCGGACATGGTGTTCATTCGCATTAAGGCTAAATTTCTATTGGCAAATATCACGACAAATGCAGATGGCCAAGCAGAATAGCTTTCAGGGCGAAAAAAGTAAAATTTTTCAAAAAACGGCATACTATATGTTGATAACTATGGATGAGATAAAAACTTCATCTTGTAGTTTGAAACTTTTTCTATACGATATGTAGTAAAGTTGATTTACGAACAGGGAATGTGAAATCAACATATAGTATGTGTGTGTTTTCGTGAAATCATAGGGGGTTTCACGATTTTAGACTGTTTTGGGAGGTTAAGGGGTATATGGCTTGGACAGAAGATAGAGTTGAGATTCTAACGAAGTTATGGGCGGAAGGCTTAAGTGCAAGCCAAATTGCCAAAAAGCTTGGCGGCGTGACAAGAAATGCCGTTATTGGCAAGGTTCACCGTCTGGGCTTGTCAGGACGGGCGACACCTTCGCGTCCGCGCAAGGCCACATCGAAAACTTCAACACCGCGAGCGCGTAAAACCTCTGCGCCTTCGGCCCCGCGCACGCCGCGCCCTATTGTTGCTGCTGCGACACCGCCCCCGCCGCCACTTGAAGCCAAGCCATTGCCAACGGGTGAATACGCCACAATTTTGACGATACGCGATCATATGTGCAAATGGCCTATTGGTGATCCGTCTAGCTCGGAATTTCGCTTTTGCGGCAGACGCGTCAAAGAAAGCGAACCATATTGTGAAGCCCATTGTTCGGTTGCCTATCAGCCAAGTCGTCGTCGGGGACTTTCCACGACAAAGGCTATTCCATACAACCCTAATAAGCGCTTATTGAAATAGGCTTTATTGTCTGATCACGCATTATTTACGAACGGGTCTGAAATTCGGGCCCGTTTTTAACTTCACCTCACACTAAAAATCCATATGGTGGGGAGATAGACCAGACGCGACTTTGTGTCGTCTGACCATTTGGAGATTTTATGAAAGCCCTTAAGCTCCTTTTATGTAGCCTGACGCTTTTAACTACGGCCTGCACGGACAGCTCTGAGACGCGCCTTGATAAGGCTGTAAAAACCCAAAGCTCTTCTGTGCAAATGGCAAAGACGCCCACACCTGATAAAGGCATGGTGGTTGCGGCCAACCCCCATGCGACGCGGGCGGGCATCAAGATATTGGAAGCGGGCGGCTCTGCTATAGACGCTGCGATTGCTGTGCAGACCGTTTTGGGTTTGGTTGAGCCACAAAGCTCTGGCTTGGGCGGCGGCGCCTTTATGGTGGTCTATGATAGCCAGACGGGGGATGTCTGGAGTTATGACGGGCGCGAGGAAGCTCCGTCCGATATTACAAAGAGTTTGTTTTTAGATGATAAAAGAAATGCCGTCCGCCGTTTTCCGGCTGTGGCGTCTGGGAAATCTACAGGCACGCCCGGCGCGATAGTCATGCTGCATATGGCACATGAGGATTACGGGAAATTACCATGGGGGCCACTTATGGACCCGGCAATTGATCTGGCCGAAAACGGCTTTGCGATCAGCCCGCGCATGGCGCGCCTCATGAAGCGCATGGGTAATTTTTTCCTTAAGGATGATCCGACTGCTTTTGACTATTTTTTCACAGGTGAAAAAGACGCGGACGATAAATTTATTACGCATGGTGAAGGCTTTGTCCGGGATAATCAGCCCTATGCTGAAAGCCTAAAGTTGATAGCAAAAAATCCGCGAGCTCTACTTGAAGGCCCGCTCGGTGAAAAAATCGTACAGGCAGTGGCGTCGCCTCCGCGCGCCGGTAGTTTGAGTTTGGCAGATATGGCCCGTTACCAACCCATAAAGTCAGCAGGGCTTTGCTCGCCTTACCGTGACTATACAATTTGCGGCGCGAACCCGCCCGCCAGTGGCGGCGTGGCAGTGCAATCTATTATGGGAATTTTGTCCAATTTTGATATGGCAAGCATGAACCAGACCTTAGAGGGCTGGCATCATTTCGCCGAGGCGAGTTTTCTGGCCTATGCTGACCGGGATAAATATGTTGCTGATCCCAAATTCGTAAATGTGCCAGTCAAAAAAATGTTGGACCCGTCTTATCTGAGCAGCCGTGCGGAGCTGATTTCACCTGATAAGGCCTTGGAAAATGTGACAGCCGGAGATCTTGGACCTGCGGGCCAAGACGCCACACCTGATAATCCGGGCACCTCGCATTTTACCGTGATGGATAAAAACGGTCTGGTTGTCTCTATCACAACAACCGTTGAAGCCCCCTTTGGCTCTCAACGTATGGTGGGTGGTTTTATGCTAAATAACCAGCTCACAGATTTCTCCTTTACAACGGTGGATGATGAAGGCCTGCCTGTCGCCAATGCGCCCGCGCCGGGTAAACGACCGCGCTCTAGCATGTCGCCCACAATTGTATTTGATAAGGACGGAGAGTTTTTGTTTACGACAGGTTCGCCGGGTGGAAATTCCATAATTGCCTATACGGCCAAAACCATAATCGGGATTTTAGATTGGGGGCTGACACCGCAAGAGGCCGTGGAACTTCCCAATTTTATTGCGCGTAATAAATCCATTCGTCTTGAAGAAAACGGAATGGATGAGGCAATTATTTCAGGCCTTGAGGCGATGGGACATACCATTGTGCGCTCTAAGGGCGAAATTAGTGGCTTGCATATTATCTATCGCGGTAAATCCGAAGGCTTAAGTGCGGGGGTTGATCCCCGCCGTGAAGGTACAGCCCAAACTTATTAGTCAGACATATTAGATTTTAAGATTAAAGCTTAAACGCCAGCGGCGAGAGAGAGCCGGTCGACAAGTTCGGCGTTTATACGGCCTGTTTCTGGCAAGCCATTGGCGCGCTCAAAGCTAATAATAGCCGCCCGTGTTTTAGGTCCTACAGAGCCGTCAGCCCCGCCCGCATCATAGCCGAGCTGATCGAGTAGCGTTTGAGCCTGTTTAATTTGATCTTTTTGCGCGATATTTACGTTTTCATTATTGGGTGCCCAAGCCACATTGCGGAAAATCCCATTCGCGTTTTCGTCAATCTTAAGCGGCTTGAATTTGGCGGCGCGCTTATCGGCGGCCAGTTTTGTATCATCATTAAGTTTAGCCCCCAAAATCGGTAAGCGTTGGCGGGCGAGTTGGTCCCCTTGCGAGGCCGCGATGGCGTACCAGACATAGGCTTCAGATATATCTTGCGGCAATCCTTGACCGGATTCAAATAAGACACCGAGATTAAACTGAGAATCGACAACTCCGCGCTTTGCCGCTTTTTCAAACCATGAGGCGGCGGTTTCCATTTCAGTTGCGACACCGCCGCGCCCTTCGGCATAATACAGAGCCAGATCATGCATGGCGATGCGATTACCGTTACGCGCCGCACGTTGGGTAAGGACTAAAGCTGTTTCAAGGTCTTGTTCCACGCCTTCGCCGACTTCATAGAGTTTTGCCAATCTATATTGAGCGGCGGGTTGGTTTTTATCTGACGAGGCGCGAATAAGGCGCACGGCTTCATCTGTTCGCCCTGATTGCAGATAGGATAAACCTAGCTGAAATTGCGCGACTGCATCCCCCGCATTTGCAGCTGATTGTAATGAATTGGCTTTGTCTGAGGAGGGGGCAAGGCGCGGGGCCGTATTGTCTTGATACTGTCCAATAGGCTCGGAAGTTTGAATTTCAACATTTGCGAATTTATTGATCTGGTCCGAGCTTTGGCCTAGAGAATTTTGTCCCTGAGAATTTTGTCCAACGACTAATGGCTGGGTTGCCCGCGCATTATCCGAACTTGCCAGGAGTTCGTCCGATTTCGCCTTATATCCCAAAAGAGTTTTGCCGCCCAATAAGCCAATAGCGGCCACACCTACGGCTAAGGCCGCATAGCGTTTTGTTTGGGGAGCAAGAGAGGGTATTTTTAGCGGAAGAGAGGCTTTTTCTTTAATTTTTTCAAAATTCGCCGGGCGCGAAGAGCCGAGGCCTTGTATGTCATTTTCAGCATAGGCCGGATCAGCATATGGCAGATCATCATCTTGCAGGTCATCTACGAGGCCCTCAATTTGAGGCTGTGGCGGACGTGCAGGATTTAGCTCTTGGCTATCTTCGAGTTGAAAAGGCGGGGGGCTAACGGCTTCTGGAGCGCCAAAAACTACCTGCTCTGCCATGGACGGCGCTGGTATATTATTTTCTGTGCCGGCTGCCAGATAGGGATTATCCGTAGCCGCGCTTATAGGCGCGAAGCCTGTCGGGCTTTGCGTAACGCCAATTGCGTGTTGGGGCTGGGGGCTAGCTTGATAGGATTGTGGATCAAATTCCACTGGCTCTCCTAAAACCTGTTCTGTTGGCTCAGACGAGACGCGGTCTTGCGGGACTTGTTCTTGGGGAATTTGTTCTTGGGGAACTTGTTCTTGGGTTTGGGGCTGGGCTTGCGCAAGGTGTGTGTGTAGCGGCTGAAGTTGAGGGCCATTATCCTGTATTAATTGCGCGTAAGGATTTTTAGCATGATGGGTTTCAGTTGCAGGTTCTACAAATTGTGTAAAGGCGTCTTCGGGTATGATTTGATCAACTGGCGCGGGCTCATGAACAGGCTCAGGTTTAACGGCAAGTGCAGTTTCAGAGGGCGTGTCGGTTAAAGTACTGATAACAGGTACACTGGCTGCAGCCATGCCTACAGACGGGAAAATAGAGGGTGGAACATCCGACTGCGTTGAAACCTTTGGGGTGTTTAATATATCTGACGCTTGCTCTGCCCCGGTTTCAGGAAAGAGCGCATGCACGGACTTGTTATATGGATTATCGTCAATTATCCCAGAGGCTGTCTCAGATATAGTGCCAAGCCCTGGTTTTGAAAGTGAAGCCTGTAAACCGTATTCTAGGCTTTCAATACGCGTTTTTAGCGTTGAGATGAGCCTTTCATTTTCCGCTTCATTTGCACGCTGTTCCGCTTCCAGACTCTCTATGCGTTGCTCTAGAACGCGTCGTTGGAGTTCAGTTTCTGCCTGATCACCCACTTCAATGGATTCCAGTTTTTCTTGCACATTTTGGGTTAAGCTGTCTGAGCGAGCCTTTAATTCCTTGGTTAAGAGCGCGACTCTGTCCCCGATAGACCTGAACGCCTCAGCGCTCTGGGTTTCGACCTGCTCTATTTTGCTACTAAGCGTGCTTTGAGAGGCCTCAAGCTCTTGGCGTAATGCGACTGTGTCTTCTTTAATTTGGGCGGTTTCTTGCTGGATTTTGAGTGTTTCAGCACGCTGTTCTTCGGCTTGGGCCTTAAGTTGACTATCCACAGCTTGGGCAATGGCAGCAATATGGCGATTAATCTTGGAGAGGGCTTTATTCTGGGTAGCTTCAATATTATCCAGGCGTGTTTGTGCATGGATCAGCGCAGCTTCTATTTGGGGCTGAGATGAGCTTTCAAGCGCTGTTTGTAGATCACTGCGTATGGAGCTTTGTGCGCTTTGCACCATATGGGTCATTTTGTGTGAGAGGTCGTCAACACGGCGCTTTAGGGCTGCATCATGATTGTTTGCGTCTTTGCCGAGACTATCGCGTAATGAATGAAAGGCCGTTTCGACGGATTTTACATTTTTGCGGGTGACACTATCGGCACGTTTCAGGCGCACCTCCAGTTTTGCGACATGGGTGTATAAGTCTTTAAGTGTTGTTGGAACTGGCTTTGTAGCAGTCTTATTCGGGGCTGGCTTTTTTGCCGTAAGTTTATTTGGGG
>CAZNCJ010000101.1:0-6697 GCA_964571595.1 uncultured Caulobacterales bacterium
CGGGTCCTGTCGATATTTCGCCCGTTAAAGGATGGGCCACATCACCTGCGTTAAAGCGAATTAAATTCAGCATGACAAATTCTTTGCCGTCATCCCTTTCCATGAATTTACGCAAAACTTCAGGGTCAGTCGGCGACCCACCGGAATTTTCCTGAACATTTTTTAGGTATTGATCAATTTCGGCGGCCTTTAACGGGCCTTTCCAATTAAAATACCATGCTGCAAAGATGACATAGGCCAGCGCCGCAACGATCCAAATATACCAATTCATTATCTTACCTTTATGAGTAATTTGCCTTGATTACCGCCTTTAAACAACATGTCAAAGGCTGCGGGAAAGCTCTCAATCCCTTCGACAATATGTTCACGGAATATCAACTCGCCTGTCTTTTGGCCCTGCAAGAGCGCCATGAAAGCCTCAGGGATACGGTGCATATAATCTTTCATCGTAAAGCCCTGCATTTTGGCGCTTTGCGCGATAAGTTGCATATAGTTTTTAGGCCCGACCTGATTGTGAAAATCTCCGTATTGGGAAATCGCACCGCAAACCACAATCGTGCCCTTATAATTGATACGCGCCAGAATCGCATCTAGAATGTCGCCGCCGACATTATCATAATATATATCGATCCCGTTCGGACATTCCCGATCTAAGGCCGTGCCTATATCTTC
This sequence comes from uncultured Caulobacterales bacterium, assembly GCA_964571595.1. Lineage (GTDB taxonomy): Bacteria > Pseudomonadota > Alphaproteobacteria > Caulobacterales > Maricaulaceae > CALCKU01. The sequence goes on from CAZNCJ010000101.1 coordinate 673, forward strand.
ATTTTTGTAATCAATTGTCCCGCCAAGTTTTAGCTCATCTTTCAAGAAAGCGCATTTTTCTGGCCCGCCCGCAATACCGATAACATGCGCGCCAGCATTTCGGGCAAGCTGCGATGCAATAGTCCCGACAGCGCCAGCCGCCGCCGAAACCACAACGGTTTGACCCGCTTGGGGCTGGCCAATATCCATCATACCGAAATATCCCGTATAGCCCGTCATACCGAGGCCTGAGAGATAATGGTTTGGCGGGGCAAGGCTTACGTCTACTTTCCGCAAATGCTTACCCCGTAACACCCCTTCGGTTTGCATGCCGGTAAAACCCGTCACCCAATCACCGGGCGCAAGGCCCTCAAATTTTGACTCTTTAACTTCGCCAATACCAAAGGCGCGCATAATCTGACCAGGTTTAACGGGCGGCATATAGCTACGTTTATTAGTCGTCCATCCGCTCATAGCCGGATCGACTGAAATCCAATCAAAGCGCACCAAAACTTCGCCCTCTTGCACAGGCGGTGGAGCGTCATGGGTCAGTTCGAAAATATCATTGCCGGTTTGGGCAGTGCGAAAACGGGTGAGTCGGTATTGCGTGGTCATATCCTTATCCTAGAACCTGAAATCTTTCGCCAATATACGCCCATGCATCTGAGCTGTGAGGGTTTCATATGTCTTGGTTTCAGGATTTAAAAACCAGATAGGGTCTTTAATCACTTTGATATCAAAACCTTGTTTCACGGCTTCGACCTTGCGAAATTTAAACGTGCCTGTCGTGTCCACATCATTCTGAATGCGCAGGAAAAGCGGGACAGCATAAGCCGGCAAGGCTGATTTTAAATGCGCCGACAAATTTCCAAAATCTATCTCACGACTGACGGTCATAGACACCATTCCAGCCCGTCCGTCAGCGCCCGGCACTTCAACACCGTAAACATTGGCCATATCTATGCCGTCATATTTTGAGAAAATATCCGAAATTTCATTTGTGGCGACATTCTCGCCCTTCCAGCGATATGTATCGCCAATACGGTCGACGAAATAGACATATCCAAAATCATCACGGCGCATCAAATCACCCGTGCGAAACCATTTATCTCCCGTCTCAAAAACGTCCTGTAATATTTTTTTCTGTGTTTGTTTTTTGTCGTGATAACCCTGAAAGCTCCCCCGACCTTCATCATCGATACGGCCAATGACCTCGCCGACCTCATCAACACCGCATTTTATACAAAACCCGTTCGCATCCCTGATAGGCACTTCATTTTCTACATCGAATTTGACAAATTCATAGCCCATTTTCTTATCCAGAAAAGGCGGCATCTGCCCGACGGCCCCGACCGTGCCATCGAAATTCAGAAAGGCGACATTGCCTTCCGTTGAGCCGTATAGCTCTCGCATGGAGTCGATCTTAAACCGTTGTGTAAACTCTGCCCAGACATCACCGCGAAGCCCGTTACCAAATCCCGCGCGCAGTCTATGGGAGGTTTCTTTCGGGTGTGCTTTCGTATTTAAAAGATAGCGGCAAAGCTCCCCGATATACACAAACAGGGTTGCATCATGCTCGGCAGCGTCTTCCCAAAATTCAGTGGCGGAAAATTTACGCCTTAGTATAGTGGTCGCCCCCGTAAATAAAGCTCCGCCCATTCCCAATCCACCGCCCGTAATATGGTAGAGAGGCAAGACGTTATAAACCCGATCATCCGAGCGCATATTGGCAATTGCGATAGGTATTCGAAAGGACCTACGCATACGGTCATGAACGAGCTTGGCCGCCTTTGGTAGCCCCGTCGTACCAGAGGTATAAATATAAGTGCACACATCTTTAATCGTGAGGCCTTCGCGGTATTTTCGGTTTGGGCGGTCCGGTGATGCTGTACTTAGAGCCGCTTCCAGATCGCTCCCATATTTTCCGTCAAAGTCCCACAGCAAAGGTGCCCCGTCCAAATCTTTCAAGACCTTGTGAACAGCGCTGGCTTGCCCCCCTGCCGCAATCACAGCATTAGACCCCACGATATTGATACAATGGACGAGGCCTTGTCCTTCGAGATTGCTATTAATCAGAGCCGTCTCGACACCGATTTTCGAGAGGCCAAACCAGACGGCAGGATAATCCGGGCAATTTTCTAAAACCAATGCGACAACATCCCCCGCCTTAAGACCCTGCCCTAAAGCCCAATGTGCTATCTTGTTAGCGCGCGCGTCAAATTGGGCGAATGTCCAGCTTTGCCCTTCAAAGAGAAGGCAGGGCTTGTCTGGGAATTTATCAATTGTGGTCTCAATTTCGTCCGGCACAAGTCGCTCAGGCGTTTTTTGCACTTCACCCATCAACTTTAAAAGATGATTTACGTTCTTAAAGAACCTCGCGTAATTCAGGGCTTTCACAATCATGTTTTCAAACCCTTATAAAACTTTATCACCTCGCGGGCATATTCATGCGGGATGTCTTCGAGGAGAAAATGTGATCCGCCCTTGAGGATAACGGGTTCATATTCGCGTGTTCCGGGAATAACAGGACGCACAGAATTATAGCCCTTCGGGGCAATCTGATCCTTATCTGAAAAGAGGCAAAAAAACGGCTTATGGTAATTTTTAAGTTTTTGTAGCGCCGCGTAGTTTTCCGCCAAAATTGGATTGTCATTTCGGGTCGGCAGCATTTGGGTTAACTGCCGATGTCCGGTCAGATAGGACCTATCTGGATAAGGGGCTTCATAACCATCAATATCTGATTGGGGCATATTCGATAGCGTAAATTTTGCAATCGATTTCCAATGTTTCCAGCCCTTATTTATACGGATCCAAAGCTGAAAGGCCCGCAGAAACCCCGCACCTTTACGCGCCATTTTTGTAATGGGCTTGTCCGGATTGCGCACCGGAAATCCGGTATTGGACATAATGATAGACTTTGCACGGTCTTGATAATCAGCAATAGCTCGCAGGCCAATTATCCCGCCCCAATCATGTAAAATAAAATGCGCGTCCTTAACCCCGATCTTCTCAAACAAAGCCTGTCTCACCCAGGCTTCATGTCGAGCAATCGTATAGTCACTCATCTTGGCAGGCTTATCGGAACGTCCCGCACCAATATAGTCAATGGCAATCGCGCGGTATCCGTTTTCAACTAAAATCGCGATGAGCTTGCGCCACATAAAAGACCATGTCGGATTACCGTGGATCATCACCACAGCCTGCCCGTCTTTGGGCCCTTCATCGACATAATGCATGCGCAGCTTACCGCCCTCAAAATCATCAAGCTCGACATAATTCGGCTTAAACGGATAATCCGGCAGGTTTTCAAAGCACTCATCTGGCGTGCGGTTAAAGTCCATGACTACACCCAAATCTCGTGATAATTTTCACGCGTCACGCGGCGGCTCGGACGTTTATCAAGGAAATTTTCAAGGCCGCAACTGACAAAAAGACTACGAATATCATCTTGAATTGCTTCCGCGCAATTATCAAAATGATCCCATAATTTTTGTGCCAGATAGAAGCGGTATGGCATAACCACGGAGGAGATATCTTCGCCGCGCCAGTTAAACTCGGCAAAGCCTATGCCGCGTCCCAAAGGCGCTTTGACTTTTTCTGGAGTCTCGCCCTGCTCTGCCAACCAGTTGTCAGTAAAATCGACATGGGCTGTAAATTCCGACGCATATTCCTCGCCCACATAGCGCATCAAGCCTAGCAGTGTCTCCGGAATATCTCCGCCTGAATAAAAGCCTTGCTGGGGGCTTGCAAGAGTATGCTCTTCAGTCAGTTCAGGCCTGTTCATACGCTCCACCCAGTTCCAGACTAGTGGCGCTGTCGTCTTCATCAAGAAAGCAGGATGAGGATCACGGGCCAAATGGGCGTAAAGAGGATTAAACAAACCGTAATCCCCTATTGTCGGACGATCACCAAACAGAAAATAGCCACCCGCCAAATGCGTATTATAAAGCGCCAAAAATTCGGCATAGCTTTCCTCAATGAGAGCATAGGTTTTCTCAAAAACCCCGAAGGCCTTGGCCGCCTTACGCATACGCCCAGATGCCCGCTCAAATCCTGCATCATGTGCCTTTACCCCCATTTCGAGCGGCATAACATCGCGAAAACTAACCTTGAGAAAATCCAGATTATCAGCATCGAAGTTCCAACGATAATGCATGGCCGGACGCAGCAGACCTTCATTGCCAAAGAGCTGGAACAATAAAGCGAGAGCCTTAATGACAGGGTCTTGCGGAAAAAGCGGTTCACGCCCCAAGCCCCGCGTCTCTAAATATTCCAAAATATCCGTGCCGTCTTGTATGATCTCACCCTCAGGTGTTTCAATCACCGGCATGATAAAACGGTCCATAAGCGGGAAAATGCGAGACATAAATTCAGGATGGCCCGCACCGCGCTCTGTCACTGGAATGCGATTACGCCGCATATATGCGCGCGCCTTGCCCGTATAGAGCGAAGCCTGCATCCCATATAAAATGAAATCTTGCCCCATTAGATAGTCTTGTAAAACTTTATGTCTGGCGCCTTTGCAAGGCAGCCCCCCAGAATAGGTTGCGCTGCTAGAAAATAAGGTGTTTGACTATGTGCAGCTAAGGCCGCTTTATCTTTATATTTTTCCATAAAGATATAAACGCCGTCCTCTTTAGACTTGAATAAATCGTAGAGATAGCAATCCGGCTCATTTGCGATCACCTTTGTGCCCAAGGCTTTGGCATGTTTTACAAACTCGTCTTCCATGCCCGATTTGACCGAGAACGTGGCTATAACACCTATCATATCTTCACCCTAAAATGATCTTTACCTTTGCAGGTTTTTATATTATGACACTATCAATGTCATAATAAAGAAATCAAGGAGTTTTTGAGAATTTGGTATCTTTCCTAGAAAAAATTCCATTAGAATGTGATTATGTCTATTAAATCCCATATCGCGCCGCATATTGCAGTCCGCCTGCTTAGCGAAGATAAACTGTTAAAGAAGCGCTCCAAAGCTGAAAGACAGCGCCAGAAATCTGGCAAGGGTCATATTGTCGAGTTCTTCCATGACCCGTCGGACCCCTATTCGCAACTGCTCGAAAAGATCCTACCGCGATTTGCAAATGCCTATGAGATTGAAATAGTGACACACCTTGTCGGCCCGCCAGATGACGGAGCCGCCCCAGAACGCGAAAAACTCATTGAATATACGAAAATGGACGTCATGCGCCTGGCCAAAAAAGCAGGCATAGAATTCGAAATTCAAGACAGAGCTGCGGCGACGGATACATCCAAAGCGGATGCCCGCCGCGAAAAGCTCGGCCATTATCTCGGGGCAACATTCTATTATGGGGGTGAGTGGTATTGGGGGCTGGACCGTCTACATTTTCTCGAGGACCGCCTCGCAGATTTAGGCTTACGCCGCGAAAATACGTACGCCCCGATCTACATACCACCAACCAAGCCTGTAAGCTCTGGGAATACGGGAGCGGAGCTGCACTGGTATTTATCCTTCCGCTCGCCCTATACGGCGATTGTACGCGATCGTGTCAAAGCCATGGCAGATGCATACGGGGCGGAATTAAAATTACGTTTCGTGCTGCCTATGGTTATGCGGGGCCTGCCCGTTCCGCCAGCCAAGAAAAAATATATCCCATTTGATACGGCCCGCGAAGCGCGGCGACTGGGCGTACCATTTGGCAAAATTGTGGACCCTGTCGGAAAACCCGTCGAGATGGGTTATTCGCTTCTGCCTTGGGCCATAGAGCAAGGCCAGGGCTATGACTACGCGCAGAGCTGGCTGTCCGGGGTTTGGTCTGAAGGCATAGATGCGGGACAGCATAAGGGTTTACAAAGACTAGTGGAACGCGCTGGACTTAAATGGGCTGATGCCAAGGACATTCTCGGCAATGAAGACTGGCGCGCTATCGAGAAAGCTAACCGCGAAGACATGATGGAGCACGGCATATGGGGCGTGCCGAGCTTCCGTATTGGTGAGACTATCACATGGGGCCAAGACCGGCTCTGGGTTATTGAAAACGCCTTACAAAAACTGGTAAAATCATAAGGGGAAATAT
>CAZNCJ010000102.1:0-6688 GCA_964571595.1 uncultured Caulobacterales bacterium
CTCTATATCGGTTAAGACGACAGGTGCGTCTGATATGGCTTCTCTGACTTCGCGCGCGGTCAATATTTTATTTTCCTGCATCTTCTGGAGCACGAGTTGTGCGCGGTTCCAAGCAAGATCATAATTTTTTGTTGGGTCGTAGCGGCTTGGGGCTTTGGGCAGGGCGGCAAGCATGGCAGCCTCAGCTATTGAGACATCGGCAACGGATTTGCCAAAATATCTTTGCGCGGCAGCCTCAACCCCGAATGAACGATTGCCCAACTCGATACGGTTTAGATAAAGGCCAAGAATTTCGGGCTTGGTTAAAACCTGCTCCATTTCGCTGGAGAGCCACATTTCCTGAAATTTACGTCGATAGGTTTTCTCAGGTGTCAGCACCATGTTCTTAACTAGCTGCTGGGTCAGGGTTGAGCCACCTTGCACGTGACGGCCCGCCTTGGTGTTTTCAAAAAACGCTCTAAAAATCGCCTTTCGGTCTATGCCTGTATGTTGATAAAACCGCTCATCTTCGATGGCTAAAAAAGCTGCCGGGACGTAACTCGGCATATCTTCGAGCCTGAACGGCTTGCCAAGATACGGGCCTCTATGACCTAATATCTCACCATCTTTGTCGAGCAAGGTTATGTTGGGCTGTAGATTAAGTTCCCACATCGCAGCCTTATCGGGAAGGGCGGGTAGGCCTTTGAAAAAATAGGCTCGCGTTTGGAAATAGCCTACACCTAGAATTATGCACATCACAGCAAGGGCTGTGAGTATCCAATTTCTCCGACGTTTGACCCGGTTGTCATTCGCCGCGCCTATGTCCGCTCTAAATGTTTCCATATATACACCTAGCTTAATCTGCGCCGCCGCGCTAGACAACCATTATGAGTACCACAAATCCACATCATTTCTGGAAAACCAAAAATATGGCAGAAATGAGTCCTAAAGAATGGGAAAGTCTCTGTGATGGATGTGGAAAGTGCTGTTGTATACGTTTTGAGGACGAAGACACAGCTCAAATCTATATTACGGATGTTGTGTGTAAATTATTTGATGAACAAACTTGTCAATGTACCGATTATGCGAATCGAAGTGTAAGAGTGCCTGATTGCGTCACCCTTACGCCCGAAAATACGGCAGGCCTGAAATGGATGCCAGAGACTTGTGCGTATAAATTAGTTTCTCAGGGCAAAGATTTACCTGACTGGCATCATCTCGTTTCAGGTTCCAGACAAACTATTCATGAAGCGGGCATGAGTGTGCAAGGGGCGGTGATCAGCGAAGTTCATGTCTCAGAAGAGGAACAGTTCAAACGTCTGGTTATCTGGCCGGGAGAGCCCGACTGGGATGAAGAGGAATAAACCGTGTGTAAGCCAGTTTACGCTTTATAGCTCGGCCTGTCCGCAATACGCCCATGCCACGCCCATAGCGCTTTATGGTTTTCATCTGGAGCGGCCTTGACCCAAGCTGAAAAATCAACCGTAATAACTGCAGTTATATCTGCCAATGAGAAGTTATCTCCCGCAACAAAGTCATTGTCTTTTAATTGCGTATTTAGATCTTCGAAAAAATAGCCCAGACGTTCCCGCCCGCGTTCTGCGAGTTCGGGTAGTTGTGCGATATTGCGAGAACCGGTAAGGGCACGGTCCACCATGCCCTTAGAGGTATTGCGCAAAATTTCTGCAACAGCTGCAAGACCTTCAAATTCACAGCGAGCATTCCACTCCAGAACTCTGGCTCGTTCAATGGATGTCGACCCCATAAGGCTAGGGGTTGGGAATTTATCTTCAATATATTGAGCGATAGCGATATTTTCACATATCGCATCACCGTCCTCGGTCACTAGGGCAGGTACAGTGCATCTGGGGTTAATTTTCATAAAGTCGGCGCTAAATTGCTCGCCCTTACGCAAATCAATCTGGATGTTTTCATGAGGCACATCTTTTTCAGCTAGAAAAATGCGCGTACGTCTGGGGCTAGGCGCCGTTTCATTGTCATATAGTTTTATCATGGGTGCTCTTAGGTTATCAAAACTTGTCACTCAATTAGAGTGTAAGTCGTAAATCATTGAGGTCAATACTGTAGATAGCCTCGAGCTTACTGCTAAGCATGTCATGCGTCGGGTTTATGCCCCTTGGGATAGGCGCATATTCACCACATCGAGCACCTCAAGCACACATTCGGGGATATTTGTTCCCGGTGGGAAGACGGCTTTAGCCCCCATATCCTTTAAGGCTTCGACATCTTCGGGCGGTATAACCCCGCCGACAATTATCATAATGTCATCACGGTCTTGCCCCTTAAGCGCCTGACTAAGCTCGGGTACAAGTGAGAGATGGCCAGCCGCAAGGCTAGAGGCTGCGATAACATCCACATCCTCTTTTATGCCCATATCTGCGCTTTCCTGCGGTGTTTGGAAGAGGGGGCCGATCACAACATCAAAACCAATATCCTTGAAAGCGGTCGCCACGACTTTTTGCCCGCGGTCATGGCCGTCTTGCCCCATTTTAGCGATCATGACCTTGGGCTTACGGCCTTCCAGTTCCGCAAAGGCTTTTACGCGGTCCACGGCTTCGACATAGCTTGGATTGCGCTGATCAAAGGCTGATGAGTAAACGCCTGTCACGCCAGTCGGGGAGGCTTTAAACCGTCCATAGACTTTCTCTAAGGCTGATGAGATTTCTCCTACAGTGGCTTTGAGTGTGGCTGCATTTACGGCCAGTTCCAAGAGATTTTCCTCTCCGCTACCAGCCGCTTGGGTGAGGGCATCAAGCGCCGCCATTGTGCGTTCTGTATCCCGATCAGCCTTGAGCTGGTTAAGGCGGGCGATCTGGCCTTGGCGAACGGCATCATTATCTACTTTTAGGAGGGGGATGTCGTCTTTTTCAGAGCTTGGATATTTATTGACACCGACAACTGTTTGAGCGCCGCTATCAATACGGGCTTGCGTGCGCGCCGCGCTTTCCTCGATACGCAATTTCGGGATACCGGCTTCAATCGCGGCGGCCATGCCGCCAAGTGCTTCCACTTCTTTGATATGCACCAATGCTCTTTCTGCAAGGTCATGGGTGAGCTTTTCGACGTAATAGCTTCCGCCCCAAGGATCGATCTGGTGATGATGCGCGCCTTCTGTCTGGAGAAAGACTTGCGTATTGCGCGCGATACGGGCCGAGAAATCTGTAGGGAGTGCAATGGCTTCGTCCAGAGAATTTGTGTGCAGGCTTTGCGTATGTCCGTCCACGGCGGCCATTGCTTCCAGATGCGTACGGCCAACATTGTTAAACACATCTTGTGCGGTGAGTGACCAACCCGAAGTTTGGCAATGTGTGCGCAACATGGTGGACTTGGCGTTTTTAGGCCCGAAGGGCGTCATTAATTGCGCCCAGAGAAGACGTGCGGCTCTTAATTTTGCGACTTCCATGAAATAATTCATGCCAATGGCCCAGAAGAAGGACAGACGCGGGGCAAATCTATCAATATCCATGCCTGCCGCTATGCCTGTGCGGACATATTCCAGTCCGTCAGCAAGCGTATATCCCAGTTCAATATCAGCAGAAGCGCCAGCTTCCTGCATGTGATAGCCCGAAATAGAGATCGAGTTGAATTTCGGCATATTTGTCGAGGTATAGGCAAATATATCGCTAATTATGCGCATACTGGGTTTGGGCGGGTAGATATAAGTGTTTCGTACCATAAACTCTTTGAGAATGTCGTTCTGTATGGTGCCTGCTAGGTCTTTAGGAGCGACGCCTTGTTCCTTCGCAGCGGCAATATAGAGCGCTAAAACGGGTAGTACAGCGCCGTTCATCGTCATTGAAACCGACATTTTATCTAGAGGGATTTGGTCGAAAAGCACCCGCATATCATAAATGCTATCAATAGCGACACCTGCCATGCCAACGTCTCCGGGGACGCGGGGATGGTCACTGTCATAGCCTCGGTGTGTTGCCAGATCGAAAGCAACTGATAATCCTTTTTGGCCAGCCGCCAGATTGCGACGATAAAAAGCGTTGCTGTCCTCAGCCGTTGAAAAGCCTGCATATTGCCGAACTGTCCAAGGACGTTGCGTATACATGGTCGGGTAGGGGCCGCGCATGAAAGGGGCAAAGCCGGGAAGGCTGTCTAACTTATCAAGGCCTGCAACATCTTTCGGCCCGTATGCAGATTTAATATCAATAGCTTCAGGTGCACTCCAGAGCGTTTCTGACCGCGCGAATGTCGGCGATGTTCCGAGATCAATTTTAGTAAAATCAGGTTTCATCTTACTATCCTCTTATCTCGGCTTTGCGGTTCTCATCTGTTGGGTGTAAGCTCACACCCAAAATAGGATCGTCGCGATCCGCGCGGGATTGGACCGCAGACTGTATTCTGGCCTTGAAAGCCCCCAAATTTTCAAGCCCGCCTTCGCTTTCAATCGCTTGAAATTCTGCCCATGCCTTTTGCGCGATCTGTTCAGTGAGGTTTTCATGATGATAGCTGCCAAAGGCAGCATCTTGGACATGGCCGAGTTGGCTTTCTTCCATCATCATAAGCTGCATATTGCGCGCAACTCGGTAACCAAAAGGTGTGGCGTTGCCGAGTGCGTCTGTGAAGGGGCGCGTTGTAATATAATCAGCCCCGCCAATAACAGCCCCGATACCAGCGCTCATCACGCGCAACATATTTGTCCATGGGTCAACAGTTTGCATCATGCGTTTAGAGCTTATGACGTGTAAGTTCAGGGGGCTATCTTCATGCCCAAAACTCCCGGCTATGCGGCTATATATGCGCCTTGCGGCTCTGAGTTTGGCAATACTTGTATGGGCGTCTTGATGGGTGGCCAGTTCTACGCATATATGGGCAGGGGCCAAATCCCCTAATTTTCGAAATGTATAAGCCAAGCTAGTCGCCATAAAAGCGAGTTCTTGGACATCGGTTGCGCCTTCATCATATAAGGCCGCCCCGTCAATCGTCACAAGCCGCCAATTCTTGGGGGCTTTAGCGGCGAGCGCTTCAAGTTCCGGGGTTTCTGGTGAAAGCCCTAAATTAATGTGAGCATCAGCATATCCGGAAAATAGCTCGAAAACGGAAGCCTCGCTGTGCGGCGTCAGGCTTACGGGGATAAGTTCCATATGTACCTGATCAAAGAGGCGTTTAAGGTCATTTGCATTGCGGATAGGCACACCGTCTTTTCCTAAAGATATGCGCGCAGAGCTGGCCCCGCCTTTCAGATCATCTAAGAGCTGGGTGTTGGCAAAGCTAAGATTGTCATCGCAAACAGGTGCTTGAATATGCCATGGACGTCCATCCGTAAGGGGCGGTGTATTCCTAAAGAGGGGAGTTATGTTCTCAGGGCGGTCTTGGGAAGTGGAAAGCGGGCCTTTGATAATGCCGTCTTCAGTCACATGAATAAGCGTTTCAAAGGCTTTACCCTTTAAGAATTGATCAGAAAGAGCTTTCCAGTCATCAAAGGTAGCGTCTTCAAAAGTGGTATTTATATTCAAATCTGTCATACTTATATGTCTATCAGTATAGATATTTTTGTGAAGAGGAAATCAATAAAATTTATATAAGTTTTCTAATATCAACTAAATGTTCAAATGTGTAGCTGTTATTTATGTCATAGATAATCTGTAAACTGCAAATTTGCCTTAAAAGGACCACATAGCGACTTTACCAATGATCAGAGTCGGGCCATAAGAGCGTGAAATTAACTCGGGTGAGAGTCATGGACTTTATCAAACGCATATTTACATGGTGGAACGGTGCTACATTTGGCACACTTCTGGCTGTCCGCAAAGGCAATAAGATTGCAACGGATGAGTTTGGCAATACATATTATGAGCAACGCGGGGAGGGCTATGATGGCCGTAAGCGCCGCTGGGTCACTTATAAGGGCTATGCCGATGCTTCGCGCATTCCGCCAGAATGGCATGGCTGGTTACATCATACTTACCCTGATCCGCCGACAACAACGCCGCTTAAACGACAGACATGGGAAAAGGATCATCAGCCTAATCTGACAGGTACAATTTATGCCTATAAGCCCAAGGGCAGCTTGGATAGGGGCGGTGTGCGCGAAAAAACGTCAGGTGATTATGAGGCCTGGAAACCGAATGTCTAAAACGCGTATATATAGCCGTCTTAGACTACCATTGTTTTTTACAGTAATGCTGGGTATGTCAGGGCTTGCGAGTGCAGAAAACCTTGTAGGTACATCGGTTAAGCTCAGAGCGCTTGATAAGGTCACCGCCACAACACAAGATTTTACCGTAAATCTTGGGGAGAGCCTCGTTTATGGCTCCCTGCGCGTTGATGTAAAACATTGTGAAAAAAAACCGCCGGAGGAGATACCGGAAACATTTGCTTTTTTGCAAATTTTTGAAGCGCAATTAGACGGGAAGGGTGAGGCACTTGAGCGAGAGAAGGTCTTCTCAGGTTGGATGCTATCTTCGCGCCCTGCCATATCTGCACTCGATCATCCCGTTTACGATATATGGGTGTTGGGCTGTAATGTGCCTGTTGTCGAAATTGATCCCGAGCTGGATCAAAACCTGACACCTCAACTTCGCCCATAACCATATTTATCCGATAGGCCCGAGCTAAGTCTCGAAACGCGCCTTTAAGGCAATCGCAGCTGCTAGTTTTTCGTGATATGCGTCGCGACTGATTTCAATGCCGCCCATCGTCTCCAGATGGTCTGTAATATATTGCGTATCTAAGAGTT
>CAZNCJ010000103.1:0-6668 GCA_964571595.1 uncultured Caulobacterales bacterium
AGATAGCGCGAATAGTTTTCAATACCCGTGCAAAAGCCCTGCGCCGCCATCATCTCCAGATCAAATTCCGTGCGTTGACTTAACCTTTGTGCCTCCAAGAGTTTTTGCTCTTTATCATAAATGGCCAATTGTTGTTTCAGCTCTTGCTTAATACCTTTAATCGCGGATTGCAGGGTAGGTCTGGGCGTGACGTAATGTGAATTGGCATAAATGCGCACATTGTCCAGCGTATTTACGGATTTACCTGTAAGGGGGTCAAAGGCCGTAATACTGTCAATTTCATCTCCGAAGAAATCAAACCGCCATGCCGTATCATCATAATGCGCCGGAAAGACCTCTACCGTATCTCCGCGTACGCGGAATGTACCGCGCGTAAAAGCCAGATCATTACGCCCATATTGTAACTCGACGAGTTGAGCCATGAGTTCGCGCGGGTCAATGATTTGACCTTTTGCGATATCGACCGTCATAGCCGTATAGGTTTCAACAGATCCAATACCGTAAATACAGGAAACAGAGGCAACGATGATGCAATCATCACGTTCCAGAATGGCGCGCGTGGCCGAATGGCGCATACGGTCAATCTGTTCATTTACAGAACTGTCTTTTTCTATGAAAGTATCTGTACGCGGGACATAGGCTTCGGGCTGGTAGTAATCATAATAAGACACGAAATATTCGACGGCATTATCGGGAAAGAAACTTTTAAACTCCCCGTAAAGCTGTGCGGCGAGTGTTTTGTTTGGGGCCATTATGAGGGCAGGCCTTTGGGTTTCCTCTATAATTTTGGCCATTGTAAATGTTTTGCCCGAGCCCGTCACACCCAAGAGTACTTGATCGCGTTCAATCGAATTGAGACCAGCTACCAATTCTTTGATAGCGGCGGGTTGGTCCCCTTTGGGTTCAAATTCAGAGACCATTCTAAAGCGTTTCCCGCCCTCGGACTTTTCGGGCCGTTTGGGACGGTGGGGTTGCCATAAGACTGGCGCTTCCCGAATTTCAGAATGTGCTGAGGGTGGCATGGGCTTAATCTAATACGGTTCAATGCAATTTCAAGCCATAAAGATATAGTGTGTATTTGAAGTGAGAATTATTAGCAAAATCTTAATCGTGTTTGTCAGCTATTTTTTAGAACCTCTTCTTTATAGCTATTGGCTGGAGAGAAGATTGCTATGTATTCGGACAATGAGAATATATCTTTCATAGGCAAAAAGGTCACGCAGTGGTTGGCGGCGGCGGGTCTTGTCTTATGGGCGAGTTTTGCGCCTAACGCTATTGCCTCTGTAATCGATCAACCTTTTTTAAGGTCCTCTGCCATTGTTATCGTCTTCGGGGCGTCAGATTTCGCCGAAAATGGGGGTGAAGCGCCGATTGTCTTTGATTTTCACGTTCTCGACAATGCAAGTTCGGGGCAGGCCGCGCCCGATCTTAATGACGCAGATGGTTTTACAACTAACTTTAATACAGGTCGTTTTAATCCTATACAGAACGGTGAAGAATCTGGGAGAGAGTTTCAGATATTAAACCCGACATTTGGCGGTGAATTTAACAGTGTCGGGCCACATCAGACCTTGGATGCCAATGATAGCTATAATGCCTTTGGTCTTGATAATGATACAGATATCGATCTTTTAGGAAATGGCAATCGCGCCTCACGGTTTTTTGTCGCCTCTAATACAGCTTTTGATATTTTCGGTGAAGCCAGTAATCTGTTCACCTCTGGAGATTTCTCAACATTGGGTTATGACAATATCCGTTATAGGCTACGCGTTCAAACGACAGGCGGCGGCGGAGTCAATCGTTGGGGACGCCAAGCGCAAGACCCGTCCGTTGGCGGGAGCGGTGTTGTTATCGGACAAACCAATAATTTCACACTTGAAGATTTACGCGGCGGACCACAAAAAGTATTTGATGGCGGTCAGCGTACGGCGCGGGCGAGAGGTTCAATTTTTGATCACGCTGTGAGTTTTCAGTCTAGATATAATCTCATTGGTTCTCCCATTACGGGCAATAATTACGATCTCTCACAGGGTGTCGGTAATATTGGTGCCGATGTCACATATACTATCTATACGCCGTAATAATCCTTTTAAAATTCGCGGCTTAGTCTGTAAACTTCAACAATATCACCTTGGTGTTTTGGCCCGTCTTCGGGCGCTTGTTTGATAAAGGTATTGGACTTTGCAAATGGGCTTAGCAGTGAGCTGTCCTGACGGGGCATAGGGGTGACGCTTAAACGTCCATCTGATGAAAATTCTAACTTGGCACGGTGATAAATTTCGCGCGGTCCGTTTTTCCTCAACGCTTGTGTGAGCTGGGCTTTGACCCAAAGTGGTTCGGCGCGTTGACTGGCGCAAAGGCCTTCGATTAACGGGCGTAAAAATAGGTGGGCACAGACAAGACCGGAGGCCGGGTTTCCAGGTAGCCCTAAGACACGTATGCGGTGATCTTGAGTGTGCTTTGTTGAAAGCCATGTCGGTTTGCCCGGCTTAACGGCAATCTTCTCAAACACCGTATTATAACCCGCGCGTTTAAAAGCCGTTTTTACGAGGTCGTAATCCCCAACTGAGGCCCCGCCCAAGGGCACGATGACGTCGCACAACGCAGCCTTTTGAATGACATTTTCCAGAGCAGCATGATCGTCAGGGATTATACCGTAAAACTTTGCTTCTCCGCCCCAAGATTTTACCAAAGCCGCGATAGCAAAAGGTGTCGAGCTAATAATTTGACCCGGTTTAACGTCTGTGCCGACCTCTTTAAGCTCATCACCATTGGCAAATATCCCGATAAGGGGGCGCTTGGTAAGCGTGACATGGCTTATATTTGCCGCCGCTATGGTACTTAAATGCACGCCGTCCAGTCGTGTTCCTTTACGAAACAGGGTGTCACCAGCCTTAAAATCTATACCAGCTTGGCGAATATGGGCGGGAGGAGTTTGGGTATCAGTAATAGTGATCATATCGCCCTGAGATATGACATCTTCTTGGATGACAATATGATCCGCCCCTTTGGGGATAACGCCGCCTGTGAAAATACGCAGGGCTTGTCCGGGTTCAATAGTGCCTTTAAAAATATGTCCCGCCGGAGCTTCGCCGATAACTTTTAGCTCCCGCCCGTCTTCGGCGTCTTCCAATCTAACGGCATAACCGTCCATAGCCGAGGCTTTAAAGGGCGGTTGGGTCAGCGCGGCAATTACGTCCCGAGCCAATGTTCGCCCATATGCTTGTTTAAGAGGTAGGTTTTCGGTTTGCGGTTCACCAATAGTGCTGTGAATTTTCTCCAGCGCGGCGTCTACAGATATCAGATCAGCCATTACCTGTTTTGCTTCTTATATGTGCCGGATTTCCCGCCTGTTTTTTCTAGCAATTCGATCTGGCTAATCACCATGGATTTATCTGTTGCTTTTAACATGTCATAGAGCGTCAAGCAGGCCACAGAAACAGCGGTAAGGGCTTCCATTTCAATACCGGTTTGACCCTTGGTTTTTACGCGGGCTGTCACAGCGATTTCAGTCTCTGAAATGACCTCAATATTGAGCTTGGCCGAGGTTATGGGCAAAGGATGACAAAGCGGTATGAGGTCAGATGTGCGTTTGGTCGCCATAACGCCGGCAATTTCTGCCACAGTTAAGACATCGCCCTTTTTAGCTGTGCTCGTTCTGACCAGCTCAATTGTCTCGGGCGAGGCTATGAGGCGACCGGTGGCGATTGCCACGCGCTGGGTCTCGGCCTTCTCGCCGACATCGACCATTTTAACCCGACCATCTTTATCTATATGGGTAAGAGGGTTTGACATATTTAACTTTCAAGAAATCGGGGCATTAGCTCGACCATATTACAAGGCTTATGGCGACTATCAAGTTGCGCGGCAATGACTTTATCCCAACCGTCTTTTACGGCCCCGTTTGAACCGGGCAGGGCAAAAATTATCGTATCGCCAGCCAGACCTGCCGTGGCGCGCGATTGCAAAGTTGACAGACCTATGGATTGGAAACTCACTTGATGGAAGATCACGGAAAACCCGTCAATCACTTTGTCAAATAAGGGCGTAATAGCTTCAGGCGTAATATCTCGTCCCGTAAGACCGGTTCCGCCCGTGGAGATGACCACGTCAATATTGGGGTTTTCAATCCAGTCTTTGACCGCCTGTCGCACTTTGGGGATGTCGTCGCGAATTATCGCCCGTCCCGCCAGCTTATGTCCGACCGTCTCAAGACGCTCGACAAGCAGATCGCCTGATGTGTCATTTTCCGCGGTGCGGGTATCGCTAACGGTCAAAATAGCAATGCCGAGCGGTTTGAAAATGAGGTCTTCTTGTATGCCGTGCGCCATAGTTTTCTTATGCCTTGTCGTGTTGAAAATGATTATGCGGAGTTAAGATGTTTCTTGCCAGTTTTTACGGGCCTGCCTGTCAGTGTCTTTAGGCTCGATCCAGAACGCCCCGCCAGTGCGGTTTTCCTTTTTCCAGAAGGGCGCATCTGTTTTGAGATAATCCATTAAAAATGTCGCGGCTTCAAAAGCTGTCTTGCGGTGCGCGCTTGCAACGGCAACAAAGACGATAGGATCGCCGGGGCATAGGTCGCCATATCTGTGAATGATAAGTGTGCGGATGCCGGGCCAGCGCGTATGGGCTTGATGTTCAATTTTGGATATCTGGGTTTCCGTAAAGCCGGGATAATGTTCCAGATAGAGTGTGGAGACATCGGACATATTGCCCGCTTGATTGGCGTTATCGCGCACATGACCGGTAAAGCTGACTACAGCGCCCATATCCGTATGGTCTTTGGTAAATGCGTTGAGGCGCTCACCCGGATCAAAGGTTTCTGCGTGGACGAATATCACTTTGCCTAGCCGCCGCTCAGGGGAGGCAGGAATGCGAGTTCCGTGGCATCTGTAATATCTCCGTCATCTACGGCGATTTCATTATTGATAATCAATCTTACTGCGGGAGAGCTGAGTTCTTCGGCGACATGGGGATTGCCTTCAGCGATAAATGCAACCAGACTGTCGCGCGTGGTCACAGAGGCAGGCAGAGTGATTTGAGTCTCTCCATATCCCATAAGATCCTTAAGCGGGCCGAAAAACATGAGTTTGACCATGGTCGTCCTATTTTTTCACCTAAAACATGGCGTCAATCGCCAAATATAAGCGCTTTCATAGGCGATATTTGCAAGAATGGGAAGTGGCTGTGAATAAAGCGACTTTCGCGACAAATTATCCATTGCAATCCGAGGCCCACCTCTCTAGGTTTCCGCCCGATTAAGGGGTGCATGAAAGTGAGTCCTTTAGGACATTGGAAACGTGAAGCTAGAACGGCTATGACAGAATTCTTACTTGGATATCTTCCCGTTATTATCCTTTTCGGTATAGCGCTTGGCTTAAGCCTTGCCTTGCTTTTGGGTGCCAAACTCTTAGCGCCTGCCAGTGCCGATAGTGAAAAAGTCTCGACATATGAGTGCGGCTTTAATGCCTTTGACGATTCCCGTATGAAATTTGACGTCCAGTTCTATCTGGTAGCCATTCTCTTTATCATTTTCGATATTGAAGTCGTCTTTTTGTTTCCTTGGGCTTTGTCCATTGGGAATGGCACAATGAGTGTATATGGATGGGCCATTGGTATGTTGTTTTTGGCGGAGCTTGTCGCCGGTCTTTATTATGCCTGGAAAAAGGGCGCATTGAACTGGAATTAAGCGGGACTACTGGAGCACGCGCGTATGTCTAATCTCATAAAACCTGCTGGATCGGCCGCACGTGACCTCGGCACGCCCGCTTATGATCCCAAGAAACACGATCCTTATTTTGACGGATTGTCTGACCAATTGGCAGATAAAGGCTTTGTAACAGCCGCCTCGGAAGACTTAGTAACATGGGCCAGAACAGGCTCTCTCATGTGGATGACATTCGGTCTCGCATGTTGCGCGGTAGAAATGATGCAAGCCTCAATGCCGCGCTATGATCTTGAACGCTTTGGCTTTGCACCCCGTGCCAGCCCGCGCCAATCGGATGTGATGATTGTGGCAGGCACGCTCACGAACAAAATGGCGCCAGCGCTGCGCAAGGTTTATGACCAAATGCCACTGCCGCGCTATGTAATCTCTATGGGCTCCTGTGCCAATGGCGGGGGATATTATCATTATTCTTATGCTGTCGTGCGCGGCTGTGACCGGATTGTGCCTGTAGATGTGTATGTGCCGGGCTGTCCGCCAACCGCAGAAGCGCTTGTTTACGGCATTTTACAGCTCCAGAAGAAAATTCGCCGCGAAGGGACGATAGAGCGCTAATGGAAGACTTAAAAAGTCATATTGTTGACCAGATGGGCGACGCGGTTAATTCTGCGAGCATTGCCAATGGCGAGTTAACGATTGAAGCACGGCGTGCGGAAGTCATAAAGGTCATCAGCTTTTTGCGTGATGATCCTTTGTGCAAATTTTCAAGCCTGATTGATGTCTGCGGTGTGGATTATCCCAATCGCGAGCGCCGCTTTGATATCGTCTATCATATGCTGTCTATGGTTTTGAACATGCGCGTGCGTGTGAAAGTGACTACGGATGAGGAAACAGCCGTCAATTCTATCACCAGCCTCTTTCCGAATGCCGATTGGTATGAGCGTGAAGCCTTTGACATGTACGGCATTATCTTTGACGAGCATCCTGATCTGCGCCGTATCCT
>CAZNCJ010000104.1:0-6332 GCA_964571595.1 uncultured Caulobacterales bacterium
CCGTAACCGCCGTGCAGCTGGAGCGCATCATTGGCGATTTTCGAACACATATCTGTAGTAAAGCGTTTCGCCATGGCGCAAGCCGCCCCTGCACCCGCAAGACCTTTATCGAGCTTGTCTGCCGCGCTATAAATCATCAGACGAGAAGCCTCCAGCTCTGTGGCCATATCGGCGAGCATGAATTGCGTGTTCTGGAACTCGGCAATAGCCCGCCCAAATTGCGCGCGCTCTTTGGTGTAAGCCAAGCTCGCCTCTAGGGCTTTTGCGGCCCCGCCCAGCGAACAAGCCCCGATATTAATGCGCCCGCCGTCCAGACCGGACATAGCAAAGCGAAAGCCCTCGCCTTCTTTGCCCACTATATTTTCGGCGGGAATACGGCAATCCTCGAAAATCACTTGGGCTGTGGGCTGTGCGTTCCAGCCCATCTTCTTTTCATTGGCCCCAAAAGACAGGCCGGGCGCGTCTTTTTCAACAACGAAACAGGATATACCCCGCGCCCCGTCATCTGAGGTTCGCGCCATTGTCACATAGACGTCCGACCACCCCGCCCCCGAGATAAAAGTCTTGGTGCCGTTTAAGATATAGCTATCCCCGTCGCGTACGGCCTTAGTCGTAAGCGAGGCCGCATCAGAGCCTGCCCCCGGTTCCGTGAGGCAATAGCTGGCGATCAGCTCGCCTGCCGTTAAGCGCGGTACGAATTTTTCACGCACAGGCGCGCCGCCGTAACGGTCTACCATCCACGTCGACATATTATGGATCGTCATCATGGCGGTATGGGAGATATCCCCAGATGCGAGCTGCTCAAAAACAAGGGCGCTATCGAGACGTGATAAAGCCGTGCCGCCATGTTCCTCGCCTGTATAAATCCCCATAAAGCCCAATTCGGCCGCCTTAGAAAAGACGGCCTTATCGAGGACTTTTTCCTCGTCCCATTTGGCACTATGCGGCGCAAGCTCGCTGGCGGCAAAACTCCGCGCCATGTCCTGTATGAGGGTCTGTTCTTCTGAGAGTTGGAAGTTCATTATTATTCCACCCAATACTTTCCGCTAATTTCATGAGGCAATCTGCCGAGCGCACCATTATTAAAAATGCGAATGTTACGACTTGCTAAAGGGGGTGTTTTTCTTTCACGTGTATTCCAAGCAGGCGACAAAGCATAGATCATCAACTTTTCAATAAGCTCAACTCTTTTGTCTTCACCTATTAAAAACCGTTCATTCTGTGCGTAATCATCGGTAGCAGGAGAATCACTCCAAGTGATAAAGGAACATATACTGGCAACAAAGTATTTCGACTCTCCATCACGTCCCTCGTTAAACCATTCACCATGTTCGAATAATCGTTTATTTATTCCACGCTTTGTTTTTCCTAAATAAAGAAATACATCATTACCGTATAATTGATGTGATCCGTATGCGGCGTACAAAACCCAATATTTTTTCAGGTTTTGGGCAAGTTCCCCATTTTGTTTCGCATCTAAATATTCATCAATTTCATCTTTGGAAAATGGTCCTTCCCAATGAATTTCATAAATTTCTTCGGTGTTATCTTTACTCATTAATTTTTCACCACCCTAAAACCTCGGAATGATGAAGGCGCTGTCATCCGTTTCGCCTTCCGGCCAGCGCTGCGTGACGGTCTTGACCTTGGTATAAAAACGTAAGCCTTCCATGCCGTATTGATTGACATCACCAAAGGCGGAGCGCTTCCAGCCGCCAAAGCTGTGATAGGAAACGGGCACAGGGATTGGCACATTAATTCCGACCATGCCGACCTCGACGCGGTCCGCAAATTCGCGCGCGGCGCGGCCGTTCTGGGTAAAGATCGCAACACCGTTTCCGTATTGATGCTCGCTTGGCAGGCGTAGCGCCTCCTCGAAACTATCCGCACGTACGATTTGGAGCACAGGGCCAAAAATCTCGTCGTGATAGGTTTCCATATCGGGGGTGACATTATCAAGCAAAGTCGGGCCGACGAAAAAGCCGTTCTCATAACCTTGGAGCTCGAACCCGCGACCATCCTTAACCAGTGTCGCGCCTTCAGCCACGGCCTTGTCAATATTGGCCTCAATGCTTTCCTTATGGACTTGCGTAACCACAGGGCCGTAATCCGCGTCGGGATCGGTTGACGTGCCCACCGTCATAGCTTCTAGTTTTGGCATGAAAGCCTCTAGGAATTTTTCGGCTGTGCCTTCACCGACAGGTACAACAACGGGCAATGCCATGCAACGCTCACCGGCCGAGCCGTAAGCCGCGCCGAGAATATCTTTAGCGGCTTGGTCCATATTGGCATCGGGTAGAATAATACCGTGATTTTTCGCCCCGCCCATACATTGCGCCCGCTTGCCATTGGCTGTGGCGCGCGCGTAAACATATTGAGCAATATCGGAGGAGCCGACAAAGCTCACCGCCTTAATATCGGGGTGGTCACAAATCGCATCCACAATTTCCTTATCCCCGTTTAGGCACTGCAATAAACCAGCCGGCCCGCCCGCCTTGACGAATAATTCGGTCAAACGCATCGGCACGCTTGGGTCTTTTTCAGATGGCTTTAAGATACAGGCATTGCCCGTCGCGATCGCCATGCCAAACATCCACATCGGGATCATGGCGGGGAAGTTAAACGGGGTGATACCCGCCACAACGCCGAGCGGCTTGCGCATAGAGTAAACATCAATCTCGGGACCCGCGCCGTAAGTATGTTCACCCTTCTGGCTATGCGGTACTCCGCAGGCAAATTCGATCACGTCAATACCGCGCATCACATCCCCGCGACTATCGGCAATAACCTTGCCGTGCTCAGAAGAAAGCATAGCGGCCAGACTGTCCATCTCGGCCTCGACCGCCTCTTTATAGGCAAACATGATACGGGCACGTTTTTGCGGGTTAACTTGCGCCCAAGCCCGTTGGGCTTTTGCGGCCGAAGCGACAGCAGCGTCAAGCTCAGAAGGGCTGGCCATCATAACCTGAGACTGCACTTCGCCCGTATTGGGGTCATAAATATCCTTTGTGCGGCCAGACGTGCCAGCCACTAATTCACCGTCAATAAAATGTCCGATTTGTCTCATATCGCTCTCCAAAATTTTGCTCAAATTTAAACTGGTATTTTTCCATGTAAATAGTATTTATTGCAGATTATAGCTGCAAAAATACAGGTGTGAAACCATGAATTGGGACGATCTTAAAATCTTTCTCTGCGTCGCCCGTCGCCGAAAATTGGCCGATGCCGCACGCGAATTAAAACTGGACGAAACCACAGTCTCGCGTCGGTTAAAACGTCTTGAGGACGCACTTGGCCATAGATTATTTGAGCGCTTAAGATCAGGCCATCATCTCACCCAGCATGGTCAGGCCTTGCTGGCGACAGCAGAAGAAATAGAGCTGCAAACCGCGATCATTCAAGCCCAACAATCCCCGCACAGCCAAAGCCCCAGCGGGGCAATAAGGATTAGTGTCGCTGAGGGGTTCGGCGTTTTTGTGCTAAGCCCTTGCCTTGGCGAATTTCATAAAAACTATCCGCAAATCGAAATAGATTTGGTCGCTGGCAGTGGATTTCTGAGCCTGTCTCGCCGGGAGGCCGATATTGCCATTGGCCTGTCTCGTCCGAAATCCGCCCATATTATATCCGAAGTTTTGTGCAAATATAAATTACACCTTTATGGCCATCCGGATTATCTGGCCCGACACCCGCCTATTCACTCACAGGCAGACTTGGCGGAACATTTATTGATAGATTATGTCGATGATCTTATCTATGCCGAAGAGCTTCGTTATTTTGAAACGGCCCTACCTCAATTAAAACCGGGCCTTCGCAGCACCTCTATTACGGCCCAGAGAAATTTGGTCAAAGACGGCTCTGGGCTGGCGATCCTGCCTGATTTTATGACGGATAAGAGCCTAGAAAAAATCTTGCCCGGTCAGATTTCCCTATCCAGACAGTTTTGGTTTTCTGTCCATAAAACCATTGCGCCTCTGGCAAAAATTCAAGCTTTTAAGGCATTTATTTTTGAGCACATTTCCAACACCAAAGTTGTATAACCACCCGCCTAATATCACCGCCCTTTAATACCACCGCCCTTGCTCATTTAGCCTAAAACCTCGCGGGCTTGGTTCGAAACCATAAAGCGGCAATAAAAGAGCAGCGCCCGCCTCTTTGGTTTGGACATTGAACTCGGCCTGATAACGTCCGTCAGGTTTCATCACGGTTCTTATATTTATGGTTTGCGTCCTATCTTGACCGTTAAGAACCGAAATGATTTCACCCTTTTCGCAAGTTATCGGGCCAGAGAGAACTGGCCCGCTCCATTGCCACAAGGCAGTATTTTTTTGCAAGACATCAGTCGAAAATTCGCCTTGAGCACTTTGGCATCCCGCTTCCAGATCGCGGGTTTTAAAAGCGATATGATCAAGGCGGAGACTATAGCTTCCGCTCACACCGTTAAAACGGGGATCACCGGGCAAAATCCAGCTTAACCAACCGCTGGCTTCCAACTTTTCCAACCGTCCAAAACCTATATGCCCCCTTAGTTGCATGGCGGGTTGAGCGCTTGAAAAACTAATCGGCGGCTGGCCCATCAATAGAGCTTTGAGCGATGTGGCAATATCCAGATTGTCTATATTGTGCAGCCCGGAGATACGCCCTTTCCAAATAGTCCCGCTAAGGCGCGGGGCTGGTTGATAAAACTGTTTTAATTGCCCAACCGGCGTCCAACTTAATGGCCAAGCATAAAGCGCAGTTAGCAAGGCCAGACAAGCCCCGAAAAACACTTTAAGCCGCATATTATGAACCCGGAGATAATGTCATTTGCACATCCACGAGCGCACCGTCGCGCTGATCGATCTGGATACGCGTAATCTCGAGGGCGTAACTATCAGACAATGTCTCCAAAAGCGTATAGAGTTGGGCTGTACTGGTCGCTTCAGACCAGATACGCAATGCCCCCCCAGGCTCGGGTTGTATACGCGCCAAGCTAAGGCCAGCATTGCGCGCCTCCTGGACAAAGCTTATTTGATCAAGGCCTTTTTTGACTTGGCTTTTATCAGCACCCAGATAGCCCACCCCGCTCTTGACGATCTGGTGGTTTCTAAGCGCGTTTTCTTGCTGGCTTTGAGCTTGCGTCTTCGCGTTTAATATTGGTGTGTAAACAAGTAACCAGATTGCAAAGAGCAGACATAATACCAGCATGATATAAATCAAATTACGCTCGCGCGGAGTGCGGTCTTGGAGTAAATTATTCATGAGCGTTTCAGACGGATAGCCGCCTGCCCGATCATCGCCCCGTTTTGTTCTCGCACGCCGCCTGAGGTAAATTCCACCCCGGTTGACTTTAAAGATTGCTCCAGTTTTGAGGCTATCTCAAAATCGGGATAGATAAGGCGTAAATTTATCGCATGCGACGCCGTATCATAACGCAGGCTTTGGACTTCTACGCCGTCAAAATTTTGTAATTGCGCAAAAAAAATGGCCGAGAGATTTAAGAACTCTCCCGAATTTTTCGGCCTCGTTTTCACATCTCTCGCTACGGCCCTTGCGGGGTTCGCCGCCTCTTTGCCCGTTACAGATTTATAGATTTGGCGGGTCTCGGATTGAATATTTGCTGTCTGGGTTTTCAAACTGCGAATTTGCGTGCCTTGCCAGCCAGCCCATGACAGACCCAGCACCGCCAATAAAGCCGCAGCCCGCTTTAAACCTGCCAGTGAAAGCGGTGTAGATTTGCGCGCCGTAAATTCGCCTTGCGCTAAATTAATCGCTTTATCAAAGTTTAAGGCCGCCAAGACGGAATGAATTTCAAACTCTGGGCCAATATCGCCTGCGCCCAGTCCGGCTTTTTCTGTCCAGTTTTTATCCAGCGTATAACCCGCCTTACCGGGCTTGATCAGCCTATCCCCAAGCGCGAGCATATTTTCAGTTTCGGGGACAACATCGAAATCGACATATATATGCGTTGAAGACAAGCCAGCAACTTTTAAAACTTGCACGATCTCTTGCATTTTTGTGCGCGAAATAACGGCCATATATCCGTCTTTATCGTCGACAATAATATGCTGATCCTCAGGCGACGTGGCTATTTTATCCTCAATGGCAAAACCGGCAGCTGCGCGGCGTTCCGAAGCCCGCATATCTGGTAACTCATGGGCAAAAATACGCACAGCTTGCCCTGAAATGATCACATGAGCCCCTTGTCCGCTCCCTTCAGCTAAGGCCTGTTTTTGCGCAGGTGTGCGCGCATAACCCGCCTTGGTTTCAGACTTATACCACGTCCAACTTTCCGTCAGATCATCACTTAACCATATGATAAGTGGACCGCTCAAAATGATGCCTCCGAAGGAAAT
>CAZNCJ010000105.1:0-6326 GCA_964571595.1 uncultured Caulobacterales bacterium
GCCTATCACCTGAGCTTTTTAGCACTTTGGAGCGGATAACGCCGACATTCGCGCTTAGCCTTGTCCACATGGCCGAGAGCCACACGGCTATATTTTTGCCAAGACGTCGATAGGTCCAGTCAAAGTCCAAAATTTCAGCCCGTCGCTCATGCGGATAGGCACCGATACGTTTTAAGAAGGCAAAGGCCAGCATTGCCGCAAAGAGCAGCTGTAATTGGAAGACCACATGATCGCCCGTATAAGGATGATACTCCACATCATAAGGCAGTAGGCTATAAAGGAACTGATAACCGCCCCATGGGAAGGCTAGGAAAATACAGAACAGTGAGGCCAGACCCATGGCAAGTAACATATTCCAAGGCGCCTCCTCGACACGCTTTCCGCTATCATGGGCAAAGAAAGTGAAATAGGGCACTTTAATGCCGGAATGTTCCATCACACCCGCCGAAGCAAATAATAACATAGCCAGCACAATCCAGTCTTGGACAAGATGTGTGTGTTCGGCGTGATAAAGCGCGGCTGAGATAATCATGGATTTGGTGACAAATGCCGAGAGCAAAGGGAAAGCCGCAATCGAGCCGGCCCCGATAAGACAGAAGATCGTTGTGTAAGGCATAGACCTGAACAAGCCGCCCAGTTCGGAGGCTTTGGCCGTGCCAGTACGTAGCATCACCGCACCCATGCTCATGAATAAAAGGCCCTTAAAGATAATATCCGCGACAACGTGACCTGCCACCCCGTTTAGGGCCAAGGGCGTACCAATGCCGATACCGCATACCATAAAGCCCAGCTGATTATTCAAACTATAGGACAAGACGCGTCTAAGATCGTTTTCGATAACCGCGAAAAATACCGGAAAAACCGTCATAACTGCGCCGATATAAATCAGTATATCTGTGCCGGCAAAACCACGCGCCAGAGCATATAAAGCCAATTTCGTTGTAAAGGCCGAGAGGATAACCGTGCCTGTAATACTGGCTTTGGGATAAGCGTCCTGTATCCAGTTATGTAAAAATGGGAATCCGCATTTAATGCCCATGGCAATCAGGAGCAATTTACCACCGGGCGCATCTAGCCCGATATGCCCGAAGCTGAAATCCCCGCCATTGGCCCGTCCGTAAAACACGGCACCTGCCAATAATAAAACACCTGAGAGCACATGGATTGCCAGATAGCGCACACCTGCATTAAAGGAATGTTCGCCGCCTTTCCAGACAAGCATGACCGAGGAAATCGCGGCGAGTTCCCAGAATATAAACAGGGTGAGCAGATCGCCCGCAAAAACCCCGCACAGCGCCGCTCCCATATAGATAAGGGCCGAGCTATCGGTAATTTTGCATTTCTCATGTAGGCCATAAATGCCGTTTAAAATGCCTGCAAAACAGAAAATATAGCCCCAGACCATGCTGAGCCTGTCTATGCGTAATGTGACGAGTTCTTGGGGTCCGACAGAGAATTTCCCACCGATCACCACTTGTGTGCCGTAAATTTGGAAAATCATAAAGCCGGCAAAAACAGGCACAAGAACCAATAAGGCCTTGCGCACAGTATTGGAAGGCATCACAGCCGCAATAAGGCCAGCCAGTATAAAATAAAAACCAGGGTTAATTTGAAGAAGCGCATCAAACATCGTCTTGACCCTCCTTCATATACTCACCTGGGCCGTAATAATCTTCCGGTCGTGAAAGCAATTTAAATAAAGGCTCGGCGCTAAGGACAACAAAGCTATAGGCGCAAAAGCCAATAAGCGCCCATGAGGCAAAAAAGTCCCACGGAGCCGCATGTTTGGGCGGGAATACCAGCCCCAATGCGATCGTAATAATCAAGCCGGCAAGTGGAATGAAAATAAAGTTATCCTGAACAGATTTGCGGCCCAGCCACAAAAACGGCACAGAGAGCGGATGGGACTCAGAACGCTCTTTGATTTCCACAGCCGTGAGATCAGCCGCCTGCGAGGCCGTGCTTTTCGCTTTTTGAGCGCTCTTCTTCTTTTGTAGTGTCTTAGCCATGATGCGATCTCACTTAAAATGACCCGACCGGCAAGACCGGGGTCAAAAATTCGATAATGGGGCCGGAGAAGAAAAACAGAACCAATGCCCCCAATGCCGTGACAACTGGCGGGATAACGACCCATGGATGCTTTTTGCTTACCTCAGCAATATGAGCATCATCTCCCGGGTTTTGAGGCGGTTTCAAAAATCCGCGAATGGCAATAGGTGTCAAATAGATCACATTCAAGACCGAAGATAATATCAAGGCCGCCATTAAAATGGCCTTGCCGCTATCAAGCGCCCCGACCATGAGGAAATATTTCGGCCATGACCCGCCCATTGGCGGCACACCAATAATGGATAAGGCCCCTATAAGAAACGCACCAAATACAAATGGCATTGTGCGGCCCAACCCGTCAAGCTGACTGATATTTGTTCTGTGGGCGACCGTATAAATCGCACCCGCGCACATAAAGAGTGTGATCTTACCCCAGGCATGCATGACGATTTGCAAGCCCGCACCGATAATCGCAGCGGGGGCAGCCAACATGGCCCCAAGCGTGACGTAAGATAGCTGACTGACTGTTGAATAGGCCAGACGCGCTTTGAGATTATCTTGGCGCAAAGCAATGATGGAGGCCATGACAATAGAAATAGCGGCAATCCATGAGAGCACTGTACTCATCGGCGTTGCGGCCGTGACCGCAGGCCCGAAGGTGAAAATGACAATTTTGAGGATTGAGAACACACCCGCCTTGACAACGGCCACGGCATGTAAGAGCGCGGAAACCGGGGTCGGCGCGACCATGGCATTCGGCAGCCATGGATGCACCGGCATAAGGGCGGCCTTACCAATACCAAAGGCAAATAAGAACAGTAATATTGACGTGGCCAGTAAAGGCGTGCCTTCCGGGAATATCCCTCCAACCCTAAATTCGGTTGTACCAGCAATAACCTGCGTCCCGATAATGGCGGGCAGTAATAAGGCCAATGATGTCCCCATCAGGATAAGGATATATATCGTCCCGCCGCGTTTGGCTTTGGCGTCGCCCTTATGTGTTACCAATGGGAATGTCGATAAGGTCAAGGCCTCATAGAATATAAACAGGGTGATAAGATTACCCGCCGCTGCAATACCCATCGCGGCAGAGATAGCGATCGCGACAAAGGCATAAAAGCGTGTCTGGTTCTTTTCTTTATTGCCGCGCATATAGCCAATTGCAAAAAGCGAGTTTAGCAACCATAAAGAACTGGCAATCATCGCAAAAATCGCGCCCAGTGGCTCGAGTTTCAGGGTTAACGCAAAATCACCCGCAAATGTTCCCAAGCTAAGCTCGGGGCGTCCACCGCCGGACACAACCATTAGCAGATTGATAACATTAAAAATCAGGGCCAGCGCCGCGATAAGGGTTACAGCTTCGCGAATATTCTCATTTTTGCGCGTCAGGTAAATCAGCGCCGCAGCGATAAGCGGGATGATTAATGTCAACGCAAGGGCAAGTTCAGATGTATATGTCATCCGCCAGCTCCTATCAAAACAGGCTTGAGAACACTGGCAGCCCCCTCAGCGGCTTGAACCATAAGATCAGCATTAACGCCAATCAGGATTGATAAAATCCCCAGCCCCCACATCGGGATGAGCATTGTTAAGGGGGCTTCATTTTTAGCCACGACCTTACCGTCAATTTCAGGCGGGGCTTGGAAATAAGCCGCCAGTATCAGACGGCCAATATAGATAATGGCCAGAACGGAACTGACGACAATTACGCCAACTGCCCACCACCAGCCATTTTCGGCCACGGCTTGAACAAGACGCCATTTAGAAACAAATCCAGCGGTAAATGGCACGCCGATCAAAGACAGGCCGCCTAATGTGAAAGCCCCCATTGTCCAAGGCATTGTCTTGGAAAGACCGTTAAAGTCAGAAGCCCGCGTAATACCGAAGCGATACCAAACCGCGCCAAGCGCCATAAAGAGTGCGCCTTTAATAATAGCGTGATTTAGCAAATGCAGATAGCCCGCCGCCAGACCTGCGCCTGTCGCCAGACCAATGCCTAGCAACATATAACCAACTTGGGCCACAGAGGAATAAGCCAATGTCCGGCGCACATCCGTCTGGAATATCGCCTGAAGCGATCCCAGCAACATGCCCAGAATACCCAGACCTGCCAATACATGTGTGACAACAAGTAGGACATAATCAAACCCGATATCAAAGACGGTAAAGGCAAAACGCAACATGAGGTAAAGCGCGGCTTTAGTCGCTGTCGAGGCCAGAAACACCGTAATCAGAGATGGTGATTGCGCATAAGCCCCGGGCAACCATGTATGCAAGGGGAACATAGCCAGCTTAAGCCCTAACCCGACAATGATAAAACTAAAGGCGACTTGAGACACGCGGCTTCCGCCGTCCAGATCACGTAATATCCGGCCCATATCGGCCATATTCAGCGTTCCTGTTTCCATATATAAAAAGCCAAGGCCAATAACAAAGAATGTTGCCCCGATTGATCCCATAATCAGATAATTATAGGCCGCTGACAGCGCACGTCGGTCACGGCTCGCCCCCATAGCGACGAGTGTATAAGTCGAGATAGAGGAGACTTCCAAGAATACGAAAACATTAAAAGCATCGCCTGTCACAACCATTCCTAAAAGACCAGCTACGCAGATTAGGAAAGCGGCGTAAAAAGGCGCGCGTTTCTTAGGTTCAACTTCGGCTTTGACTGTAGGTGCGCCGTAAATTGTCACGATAAGCGCGATAGCACTTATTAAAAACAAAACGGGCGCACTTAAGCCGTCAACCACATAGGCAATACCGTGGGGTGGATCCCACCCGCCGAGCTTATAATTAACCGTCTCACCACCAAAGATTTGCAAAACAAGCGCAAAACCAATTGCGGTACAAATCAGGGCGACCAGAAAACTTGTCACCCATGCCAATTTTTGTGACGGCAAAATAGCGACAATAGCCCCTGCCAGCAAAGGCAAAACCACAATAAGTGCCGCCCCGTGTGTTAATATCCAGGACGGATAAAGAGAGAGAATATCCATTATGCGCCTGCCCCTTTAAGCAGAACTTCGTCCGCATCCGGGTCTTCTGTACCCTCAAGATTGAATTGATAATCCAGAGCCGACATCTCGTCTTCTTCAATCGTACCGTAAACTTCATTGATACGCACAACAAGCGCCAGACCAATAGCCAAAGTCGCAACCCCGACCACAATCGCTGTCAGGATAAGGACATGTGGCAAAGGGTTTGAATAGAGTACGTGGCTGGCATGTCCGCCGTGCCCGCCGATCGCTTCAGCGGCTGCGCCCGCATTAGCAGCAGCCAGCCGGACCGGCTCGGATAAGGCGGCATGGCCGTCATCGGCTACAATTGGGGGCTGCCCGCCTGCGACCTTACCGATTGTGATATAGAGTAGGAAAACAGAGGTTTGGAACACGCTTAACCCGACGAGCTTCTTGATCAGATTACGCGATGAGAACACCACATAAAGGCCTGTCATCATCAATATGATGACGACGGCATAGTTATAATTTTCAAATATTGCTGAAAACATTACCAGTCCTCATCAGAAATTTCAGGCAGACGACTGCCAAAGGCGTAAAATATGGCCAGCATAACACTTGTGACCGTCACCAGAACGCCCAGCTCAACAGCCAGAATACCCCAATGTTGCCCGTGGGCCGGATCATGATGATTAAACGCGCCGTAGTTTAAAAACTCGCCGCCCAATAGCCATGTCACGACACCTGTGCCGCCATAAAGCAAAACACCTATCGTCATTAAGATACGCACGACAGATGGCGGAACGGCTTTCTTGGCGGCGTCTAAGCCGAAGATCAGCGCATATAAAATTACAGAAGCGGCAAGAATAACACCGGCCTGAAATCCGCCGCCCGGGCCAAAGTCACCGTGAAATTGTACATAAAATCCAAACAGCGCGATAAGCGGGATTAAAAATTTGGAAACAACACGTAAGAGAAGGTGCGGGTTCATGACGTCCCTCCTGTGGAGCGCTTTTTACGGCTTTTAGCTGCAGGTTTCTTTGCAGCTGGTTTTTTAGACGCCGTTTTCTTAGTTGTTGTTTTTTTAGCCGTTGTTTTATTTGTTGTTGTTTTCTTTATTGTTGTTTTTTTGGCTGCTGGTTTTTTAGATGTCGTTTTCGCCGTCCCGCGCCGGGCTTTAGGTTTCGGGGATGTTGCAGGCTTAGGCGCTGGGGCTTCCTTAAAAGCAATCGCGGCTGGAGATGTCGTGCGAGAAAGATTGATCCCGTTAGGTGAGGCCCGCCAAGGCTTTCTATTGCCTTTCGGACCTTTTCCGGCATT
>CAZNCJ010000106.1:0-6201 GCA_964571595.1 uncultured Caulobacterales bacterium
TCTGCGATAGATTCCACAAGGGCGGCGGTCAGTTGGGTGCCATCGGCTGAACTGGGTATAATCGCATTGACAATATCAATATTTTCTGAGGCTTTAAGGCCCTCTATCACGGCTTTATATGTTGCATTCGCAGCCTCTTCGCGCGTGCCTATCTTTACGCTTTGAGACATATCGCGCAGTACAAGGACGATATCATTGAGCGGCTCGCTTTCCTCGGTAACTGTTTGCGGGTTCAGCAAGGCGGCAATAATAGCTAGAGCCGCAAAAAGGCGGGCCAGTAATGTTTTAAGTCGTCCCGCCGCGCCGATAATCGCTGCTAATATTGCTAAGACTGCCAGTAGGCTCAATAGAGGTGTGGACAGGAGCGGATCAAAAGCGAGATCGGGCAAAAGCTGGCTTAGTCTTTCCATCTTGATTATTTCCCGCCCAGACCGTTTTTATTGCGCGGCTCGTCGGATTTGCCCAGACGTTCTATTAAGGCGGCAGCATGAACCTGATCGGCTTTGTAATTACCGGCCAAGGCATACATTGTCAGATTAACGCCGAACCTTATGGCGATTTCTCTTTGCCGCGTAATATCATTTTCAAGATTGATTATCGCTTCGCCGTTTGCATCTACTGCCCACGCAGCGGACCAATCCTGCGCGCCGATAATCACACTGCTAACTCCGTCTTGAGCCTTGCCATCTCGGCTTTTGTCAACCCAAACAGAGCCGTTAGCCCAGCGTCCGGGGAAGACTTGAATAAGGTAAAATGATTTCGTCAGGACGTGGTCTTCCGGCACGACATCCAGACTGGGTATATCAAGTGTCTGTGTCACATTCTTCAAGCCGGGATGGGTGATATCTCCAATTATGGCTTTGTCACCTTGGTCTTGTGTATCAAAGACGATGGTGCCCCCGCTGGCCATATAGGCATTTAGGGCGTCGCTTTGCTTGGCGCTTAAGGCCTGCGCGTCACGGCTGACCGGATAATATAAAAAGGGATAATAGACTAAATCGTCTTGTCCCGGCTCCACACCTCTGACGCCTGCGGGTTCTATGGTTGTGCGTGAGGTTAAGGCGTCCACCAAGCCTGTCATGGCGGCGTGCGAGATATCATCTGTGCGCCTATCACCCGTTTTAATATAGGCCAGATGCAGGCCAAGCGCAGGCGCGTTTTTAAAGGCCTTATCAGAGGTGGATTGCGCCAAGGCATCTGAGCTGTGGGTGAGAAAGAATGCGCTAAAGACCAAAGCTAAGATAGCCGAGGCGGGGGCTTTGCGCGTGCGTAACCATTTAGCGGGGTTTAAATTAACCAGCTTGCGGGAGATGAACAGGGCGACAAAGACATCCAGACAAAGCAGGAGTAAAACCAAGCCCAGCAAAATACCGCTTATAGATTTTTGAGTTGTCTGGTCATATTGCCCGAGCGTCACGCCAGAAATATTATCAATCATCTTTATGCTTTCTGGGTCGTCAATAAGATTAAGCGCCCGTCTTTGTGTGCCTTGTCGGTAAAGCCCTGCCGGCGTTATTTCCGAAATTTCTGTTTGATCAAATTCACCGTGGGGGATGGCCCCTATTTGCGGCCCCGGAGGTTCTAATTGACCAAATCCTGTCAGCACACGCTCGGCAATCCAGTCGCTGGAGCTTTCAATCTTTTGGGCGGGACTGGTCCGGGCCAGAGGTAAAAGGCGTCTGAGCATATCCACATATAACCCCCCCACAGCCAGATTGGACCATTCTGGCCCCGCTGTTACGTGAAAGAGCACGATACGTCCTAAACCACGCGTATCTGAGGTTACGACCGGAGAACCATCAATAAGGCGCGCCCATGTCTTGGTATCTGTTTCTGCTCCGGGTTGGGCCATGACTTGGCGTTTCACGCGAATATCATCTGGAACAGACAGGCCAAAAAAGGGACTATCTGAACTAAAGGCACTTAGATTTTGCGGGTCTTCCCACGTTAGCGCACCGCCAAGGGCGCGCCCGCCTTCGCGTAAATCCACGGGGAGTAAGCCGTCGCGCCTTTTGGCCAGTTTGGGGCCAGCAAAGCGGATCAGCAGCCCGCCCGTTTCGACAAATTCCGTGAGTTGTTCTGAGATAACCCTATCCGCATCTGGCATAACAATAATCGAAGGCGCAATGGGCAGGAGATCTTTGAGTTGGCCAGAGAAAATATCGGCATAAGGCGAGAGAGCCGTTTCAGCATAAAAGGCTTCAGAGAGAAGCGGACTGCCCGTATCCTCGCCCGTATTTAATAATCCAATGAGGGGGCGTGCCCAGCTATCATCAAGCAGTTTTACGGACCCCGCAGAACCTTGCCCGGATATGTGCAGGGCCGAAATGCGGTTGCGCAATTCAACAGGCAGAGACAGCTCGGTTGTGGCTGTCTGCGAGCCTGGCGTGAATGTTATCTCTTGTCTTTCCAAGACATCCCCGCCCCGACTATGCACAGAAACAGTGGCTTGTCTTATGCTGTTTTGCGTGGCCCGCCACCAGACGCTGCGTAGCCCGTCAGCGGTATTTTCAACACGGCCGGGCAATAAAGGGAGGCTGTCAGCAGGCGGGGCAAGCCGTTCAGCGCTTGTGGCCTTTGTTAAGGCCTTGCCCAGAGTTTGCGCCGCGCCAAAATCATAACCAGCCGAAAGCCAGACAGCATCACTTTTTGAGATATCGAGCGCTTCTAGGGTTTTGGCAATTTGGTCGTGATCAGGTTTGAGGGGCAAGGGCGAAAGGCTTTTTAGCTGTTTAAGCGCGTTTGAGGCCGGTTCAAATGCGGGTTCGGTCCCGGTGCCTTGTTTGGGCGTTGTCGTGAGTAATAAAACCGGGACATTTTTACGGCGGGCATCCTTTATACGGGCCTCTCCGTCTTTCATGATGGCGCTCCAATTTACGGACGCATCCCAACCATTATCAATGATTAAGGTCAAAGGCCGTTCATCTATCGCTTCGGGCTGGGTTAATATCGGGCGGGCCAAGCCAAACGCCAATAAGGCCAATAATAATGTGCGCAAGAGCAGTAACCACCACGGGGTTGAATCGGGGGTTTCTTCCTGTGTTGTCACGGTCTGTAAAATGCGCAAAGGCGGGAAGTCTTCCAGTCTTGGCTTGGGCGGTGTGACGCGTAAGAGCCACCATATGAAGGGCAGAGCGATTAGCCCGATCAGGGTTAGCGGCGCTAAAAATGTGAGAGCGCCTAATGTGAAATATGGCAAGGCGAGATATGGAAGTGCGAGTTGGCCAATCAAGCTAGACGAGATCATCATGCTAGGCCTCGCTCTGGAATTGTCCGCTAATTGCCATATAGAGCGCGGTGAGCGCCAGACTGGCAGGTTTATCGGTTTCGTGTACTATAAGCGGCCAGCCCAGACGTCGTGCGGTTTGGGCCATCATCTCGCAATGGTTTTGAAACTTGTCGCGATATTCTTGTGCCGAGCGTTCCGCCCGCCCTAAAATAAAGGGGGCTAGTGCGGACTGGCCAGGAAAGCGCATTTCCACACGCCCTTTATAAGGAAAGTCGCGCTCTGCGGGATCAATAATTTGGATGAGGACACCCTTGGCGCGGCGCGAGGAGAGACGGGCGATGCGCTCACGCCAGAGCTCTGCACCTTCGAGAAAATCTGATAATATAATCAGGCGCGCAAAGGCGGGTATATCCGAGTTTAGATTGTCTACTGGTCCCTGACTATCGGCGAGGCGGCGTGTAATGCGCTCAAGACCCAGGCGCCCAGTGCGTGGGCGTTCGCTCTCACCTAAGACCGAGCAGCGCTCTCCAGAGCGCATAAGCAGCGAGGCTGTCGCCATAGCCAGAATAGTGGCGCGGTCAACTTTTAGCGGGTTGGTCTCATCAGAGCTCCATTGCATGCCAGCAGCCCCGTCGCGCCAGAGATAGACCGTATTGGCGGCTTCCCATTCATTTTCCCGTACAAAGACCTGATCGCCTCGGGCAGAGCGGCGCCAGTCAATTTGATTGGCTGTATCAGAATTATGATACTGCCGGTATTGCCAGAAGGTCTCGCCTTGGCCTGCCCGCCGACGACCATGAACACCTTGGGCCAGAACAGCGGCCACACGCTCGGCTTCGGCTAGAAGCGCCGGATAGGGTAGGGCAAGTCGTTCCGCCTTGCGGCGTAAATCCAGATGAGATGTGCGGGTCTGAACCATTGAGATTAGGCAATACTATCTTTTAGCTGGCTGATGATTTTATCCAGTGTTTGACCATTCGCCCTCGCGGCAAAAGTCAGTGCCATACGGTGGGTAAGAACAGGCCCTGCCAGATCAAGTACATCGTCAATTGAAGGGGAGAGCCGCCCGTCTAATAAGGCTTTTGCACGTGTTGCCAACATAAGGGCTTGCCCGGCGCGCGGCCCAGGTCCCCATGCCACACTCTCGCGAATAATATCTAACTCCGTTTGGTCGGGACGGGCGTTACGCACCAGTTTTAAAATCGCATTTACGATATTATCGCCAATAGGTAATTTTCTCACCAATGTTTGCAGATCAGAGAGTTGTTTCGCGCTGATAGCTTTCTGGGCTTTTGCTGTCTTGGCACCTGTCGTGGCCAGTAAAATCTGTTTTTCAGTATCAAGTTCGGGAAAGACGACATCTATCTGGAATAAAAACCGGTCCAATTGCGCTTCGGGCAAAGGATAAGTGCCTTCCTGCTCAATCGGGTTTTGCGTAGCCAAAACATGAAAAGGCGCAGGTAAGTCATGGCGCGCCCCCGCAACGGTAATAAAATGCTCTTGCATGGCCTGCAAAAGCGCAGATTGGGTACGCGGGCTGGCGCGGTTTATCTCATCAGCCATGAGCAGGTTACAAAACACAGGCCCGGGAATGAAACGAAAGCTACGTTTGCCTTTCGCGCTTTCTTCAAGAACTTCAGACCCGATAATATCGGCGGGCATAAGATCCGGGGTAAATTGCACGCGTTTACTATCAAGGCCCATGACGGTCCCTAGCGTTTCAACCAATAAGGTTTTGGCCAGTCCCGGCACACCGACCAGTAAAGCATGACCGCCTGATAATATGGCGGTGATCGCCAGTTCGACGACGCGGTCTTGGCCTAGAATAACGGTCCCGATATTGGTTTTGGCTTTCTGGAGGTTCTGGCTGGCTTTAGCGGCGCTTTTCTCAAGATTAGCTGATACCGGAACATCTGATTGTATTGACATAATGAACTCTTATTTGTGCTTTCGGGTTATGTTCTGGTAGAACGCATGGGTGATTTGTATGTATATATACAAGACTTTTCAAAAAGATGAGACATCAATATGTATTTGTCTATGATATATATATTAAAAGCCTGACATTTTTCGTTTTAGATTTAGATATAATAAGTATGAGTTTTGATCTTAAAGAGATATTGGCCGCAGCGAAAGCAAATGCTGCAGAGGGCGGTCTGCCACCTGTTCATCTCTGGGAGCCGCAATATTGCGGAGAGATGGATATGGTTATCCGTTCTGATGGCTCGTGGTGGCATGAGGGCTCGCGCATAACACGTGCGCCTTTGATAAAGTTATTCTCCTCTATTTTGCGTAAAGACGAAGACGGAGAGACATATCTTGTGACACCCGTAGAGAAGATCAAGATTAACGTCGAGCGCGCCCATTTCTTGGCTATACGGGTTGATATTGAAGGGTCAGGTAAAAATCAGCGCGTGTTTTTCCAGACCAATATGGAGGAAACGGTGGAGCTGGGCGAGACCCGCCCTTTGCGGGTGGAAACAGACCCCGAGACTTTGGAGCCTGCCCCTTTTATAAATGTCAGGGCCAGACTTGAAGCGGCTTTGGCCAGAAATGTTTTTTATGAGCTGGTGGAGCATGCGGTTGAAAAAGAGGTGGAGGCGGGTGTGCAATTGGGAATTTATGCCCAAAGGCAGTTTTTCCCATTGGGGCCGGCAAATGTGCACAAGCTGTAATTTACTATGGAAATCTTAACTCGCTTAAGCCTAAACCCGCCTTATGTCGCCTAATACAGACCCTACACTTAAACGTATTAAATCTGCTTTATTGCCAGTAGATATTACCGATGGTTGTGACGAAATTAAGAGAGAGGGGCAAACCCCTGCGGCTGTGCTTATGCCGCTTGTCATGCGCGGGGAGTGGCAAGTTATCCTAACCCAAAGACCCCAGACCATGCCAACCCATGCCGGACAGATCAG
This sequence comes from uncultured Caulobacterales bacterium, assembly GCA_964571595.1. Lineage (GTDB taxonomy): Bacteria > Pseudomonadota > Alphaproteobacteria > Caulobacterales > Maricaulaceae > CALCKU01. The sequence goes on from CAZNCJ010000106.1 coordinate 6,148, forward strand.
TTTTCCCGGCGGGCGCATGAATAGCGGCGAAGGGGCAAAGGCGGCTGCCTTGCG
>CAZNCJ010000107.1:0-6180 GCA_964571595.1 uncultured Caulobacterales bacterium
CAATCTTCCGCGTTAAAATTGGCGAGGATGACGGTTAGGCCGTTTTCATAAATTTGAAATTCATAAAGCCCCGGCAGTGTCCGGGGCTTTTTTTATGACCTTAATTTTCCGGGGCTTTTTTATGGCTTAAATTTCAAAAATATGTGTCGTTATTACAGCCATTTAGGGGGCTTTGATGTGGAAGAAATGTAATAATGTTGCATTTTAGTAATTATTATGTTATAACATTTATATCGTTCATACTTAAATGGGAGGAATAAATGAAAATATTACACTATATTGGAAGTTCTGGCGGAGCCGTCTTTGTGACGACTGGCCTGGGCCTGATTATGGCCTCAATGATTGCCGTTGAGTTTAAAGCGCAAGACAAACTCGAAAACACCTCTTTCGAGATTAATCCCACAGGAGAAGACGTTAAAGTTGTCACGCGGAAAGCCAAGATCGACAAGGTCAAGACAGTCATACCCCCACCACCGCCGCCGCAAATTGATCGCCAGCCCGCTGTTCAACCAACGGAAGCTATTGCGTCTCTGGAAGGGGCAATCCCAATATTTGAACCGCCAAAGATTGAAGGCAAGATTTTTAACATCGCCCTATCCGATCGTGACCCCCAGCCCCTTGTGCGTATCCCGCCAATCATGCCGCCCAGAGCCGAGAGGTCTGGCCATTGTAAAGTCCGGTTTGACGTCAGCCCGGAAGGCCAGCCATTTAATGTGGCCACGACATATTGCACGCAAGGGCTATTTGAGCGGGTTTCAATTAAATCGGTGCAGAAGTGGAAATATAATCCCAAAATTGTCGACGGGCGCAGTGTCTCGCGTTCTGGCGTGGAAAGTAAAATCACTTTCCGCCTTACAGATGAGCGCGGCAAAATCATTCCAGAATAGAGCCTCTTAAGCTGGCCCGCTCTCAATCCCTGAAGGCGGGCCGCCTAAGTGACATATCTTTTCAAATTTTGGAGTTGATTATGACTATCTATATTTCTCGTTTCTTTAAGCATTTAGGGGCTGCCGCGATATTAAAAGCCAGTTTTTTGGCTCTCACGACACCCAGTTTCGTATCTCTGGCCGCGGCGCAAAATTCTGAAGGGCGCCAATTTTCTGCTGAGTCTGGCGAGCTTGTGAATACGGTCTTAACCTTCATCAATAGCCATCAACACGCGGCGGCGTTAGCTAAGCTGGCCGAAGCCTTATCCTTGCCGGCATTAAACGCCTATGAGCGCGGCACGATTTACCAGATGAAAGGTGCGTCTCATTACGCACTAAACCAATACGGCCCCGCGATTACGGCCTTTGATAATGCCGTGAGTTCAGGCGGGCTCTTGCCAAAGGAGGTGGATAGATTGCGGGTCAATATCGCCCAGCTTATGATTGCCGATGAGCAATATGCAAAGGGTGCGCAAGCTCTTGAGGATTACCTCAAGGCGGGCGGGCCAGAGAAGGCGCAATATGTTGAGTTCTTAGTGCAGGCTTGGCTGCAAGCCGAAAATTATGCCCGAGCAGAGCCGTGGGCGGAACAATGGTTTGAGGATGCTAACCCTAAAGAGCGTAAGCATTTCGACAGTCTGAACCTGATTTATTATAAGCTCAACCAAGCCGGCCCGCAGGCCGCTATTGTCGAGCAGATGGTCAAAAAATGGCCCGAAGATAGAGCTTTATGGGATGCGTGGATATCCTTGCTGACCCATAGCGGCCAAGAAGAAGAAGCCTTTGCGGTTAATGTGATGCTTTATGAAAGAGGGGCGTTAAAGCAAGAAGAAGAGATTCTCAAACTTGTACAATATTACAGCTATTACGGCATACCCTTTCAAGCCGCCAATATTCTCGAACAGGAAATGAATGTGGGTCGGGTTAAGCAGTCGTCCGAAAGATTTGTACAATTGGCAGATCTATTCCGGCAGGCCCGTGAATATGAGCGTGCGATACCGATTTTAGAAAAGGCGGTTTCCCTTTCACAGGACGGGGCAACTTACGCGAAACTCGGCGAAGCGCTTTATAATCAAGGCGCTTGCGAGGGGGCCGAGACGGCCTTTAAACAGGCGGTTGATCGCGGCTTTAATGTTGGCAAGGCGTGGATGTTGATCGGCACATGTCGTTATGAAGGGGCGCAAATCGAAGCGCGTCCGGTGTGTAAGGACACGACGAAAGAAGAGCGCACACAAACGCCATTTGCGCGTAAGCGGGTCAGCGCTTTATCGGCTTTTAAAAATGTCCCCTTATCTTCGAGCGAGAGCAAAAGCGCCAAAAAATGGGTGCAATTCATTCGCCAAGAGGCCCTCGCCATTGAGGATCGCTGCGATTTCGAAGCCTCGCTGGTGCGGGACCGCTGTTTTAACCAAATCAAGCAGGCCTATGATGCGGGAATTTTCACAGATGGTTTCAAATTAGAAGATCAGAACTGCTTAAAATTTAAAGCAGAATATGACGCCATATACCGCGTGAAAATCGGCGGGGAAGGGTAGGTTATGACCTTCGTTCAAAAGCAAAAGCGTTACGGCATTCATCACGGAGTTAGCAATTAGGAGTTTAAGATATGAGACGACACCGACATAAAGGCGCAGATCAGGCGGATATAGATATGACACCTATGCTCGACATTGTGTTTATCCTTCTGATCTTTTTTATCGTCACGGCTACGTTCTTAAGTGAAAAGGCTATTGATTTGCAGCAACCCCCGCCGTCGCCAACACCGCCGCAGGTGAGTTCTGTGCCAGCGATCACAATTTATGTTGATGGTAAGGACAGATGTGCAGTGGAGGGGCGCGGAACTGAATGTGACAGGGTCATCTTGGTGGCTGAGCGCATTCTTGCGGAAAAGCCCGGCGCGAATATTATTCTGAAAATTGATAAACATGCCCGTCATAATATTCTCGTCACGCTCAAGGATGAGTTGGATATAGCAGGATTTCAAACCAAAATTGAAATTGTATAGAGGCGTGGTTAAGGACAGGAATCTACCAAATAGGGTGTTTGGGGGTGTCTTATTTGAGGCGAGCTTAGGATACTCATATAACGAATGCTTTGGAGTACAAGCTAGCATTATCAGCGCGATAAATTCATTCTTGTTCTTTTAGGTTTTCAATAATTTTCTGCTTATTGAAAATAACCTCTGTAGAAATGCTGTTTCCAAATTTATAAAAACCATGATCTTCTTGTATTTGGTTGGGATTTATACCGAAGTAATAAAGATGGCCATATACCGAACAATTAAGTCCCATTTTTCTAATTTCATCGAGCTGTGATCGTCGCTCGTCTTCGGGGAAATCTGTATAATGGGCTTGTTCTGCTTGTATAATAACAACTACCCGTTCATTGTCTCGGTAATATTTATGGAAATAACATGATAGATTAAGTTTAGCGACTTCAACAGGTTTTCCCAGATTTAGGTCTTGTTGGAGCTTTGTGTCAAAGTCGTTTGTGAAAACTTCATAGATAGTTGCATTCGGATGTATTTCTGATTGTTTTGTTGCAAGTGAAACATATCCTGGGTTTCCTCTACCTTTGATGTATTTATAGCCAATATATTCATCTATCAAAAACCCGTTATCAATATGATCCAATATTACGAAAGAGTTGATGGTTGCAGGAGTTTTGCCGCTTCCTTTTCTGTATTTATAATCTTGGTCAAGCGCGACTGATTGCCTCAAATATTTTGGGATATTTGTATTTGTAATTGGGCAAGGTTCATAATTTTCTTCTTTTTCACAAATTCCAGTGACCTCGATTGTGTCTCCTTCAACAAATTGACGTTTTTCAGGTTTAATCTCATCTTGAGAAGTACATGAAATTAAGCCAATGCAGGAGATAAAGGCGAGTGAACTAACAATGCTTTTATGCGCAAAATTCATGGTGATCCGAGGTTACTGTTCAATCTTACTAGCACTCTAGAAGATCGAGAACCATATGTAACATCTAATGTCCTTCTTTGAGCGCTCTAAACCGCACATGCTTTTGCCTGCCGTAACTTGCGCAGGTGGGCAGACCGTGACGGCAAAGGCATATTCCAGCGCGGTTTCCTTAAGGCGATTTTGAGATGCTTGTGTGATATATATATGAGGGCGAAGGGGCCATTTTAGTGAATATAAATTGGGCTCGCTCCTATTTAAAAACAATCCCCCCGTGCCATAAGTTTACCATTAAAGCGCATGTGTGCGGGTTCTCCATGTACCCAAGGATTGTCTGGCTCAATCACTGTTTCGGCGTGTATGTGCAAATGTGGCTCTTCGGTATTTCCTGAATTCCCGATACGGCCAATAGGCTGACCAGCCTCCACGCGGTCTCCCAGCTCTACTTTCAAGCTGTCTTTTTTCATATGTGAAAGTTTCACATGGATATTACCACAAGCTAACGTAATCCCATTCCCGCTCGTCCATTCTCTATTGGTACTTCCGATAGCCTGTTCAGCTTGATCATTTTCAGCCCATACGACTTTACCCGAACATGGTGCGTAGACTTCCGTATTGAATATATTATAGGCTAAGTAATCTTTGGGCTTAGGATTGAACCGGTGGTCAGCCCGAGTGCGGAAACCAGCGGGGCCAATTCTAATAATATCTAACCCATATATTTGCGCTTGGTCTTCAGGCGCGTCACTGCCAAAATTGTGCTGATTGACCAAATTGTTGAGGCCACCTGACATGACGCAAGCCCGTTGTTCTGGCGAGAAAGGCGGGGACAGGTCAATGTAGAATCCAGCTGAATTTTGTCCATGGCCTAAAAATCCCTTTATTCCGAGATAAAGACCAAGAGGCCCTATGATTAGAAGTGGGAGGTTGGAGAAAAGTCCACGTGTTATTGACGCGGCTCTAGAATTGTGGGGGCTTAATTGCCATTTGTAAATTGAAACCCCCGCGAATATTGCTCCTATGACACCCACTGCCCAGTAAGGCGGATAAACCCAAACGCTTCCGAGCCATAATCCTAGAATTAAAATAAAGATTGCAGATATTTTGAGAATTAAATCGCGATTGGATCTTCTGCGGGATAATCCAAACCAAACTAGGGTTAACCCCAAAACGATCAACTGAACATAAATTGCTGTCAATAGCATAGTGCCACCTTATGCCAACATCTCATGTGCTGTCATCTGTAAATATACGTTGTAGAGATAATTTTGACTTTTTTGAGCGTCCTGTTTCGGGCGCTTTAAGCCGCACATGCTTTTGCCTGCCGCAAGCTTACGCAGGTGGGCAGACCGTGACGGCAAAGGCATATTCCAGCGCGGTTTCCTTAAGGCTGTCATAGCGTCCAGACTCGCCTTGATGTCCGGCTTCCATATTGGTTTTAAGCAAGATTGGCGCGTCCCCAGTCTGGTGATCGCGCAGGCGCGCCGCCCATTTGGCCGGCTCCCAATAGGTCACGCGCGGGTCGGTCAGCCCTGCCGTGATGAGTATAGGCGGATAAGACTTTGGCTTAACCTGATCATAAGGGGAGTAGGCCTCAATACGCTTATAGGCTTGCGGGTCGGTGATAGGATTGCCCCATTCGGGCCATTCCGGCGGGGTGAGGGGCAGGCTCTCATCACTCATGGTGTTGAGCACATCAACAAAAGGCACAGCCGCGATTATCCCGCCAAAGAGTTCCGGGGCCTGATTGACCGCCGCCCCGACAAGTAAGCCGCCCGCCGAGCCGCCATGGGCGACGAGCCTGCCTTGCGCGCTATAGCCCAGCTCGCATAAGGCGCGGCCGACATCGACGAAATCGTCAAAGCTATTGGTTTTCTTCTCGAGCTTTCCGTCAAGATACCATTGATAGCCCTTGGACATGCCCCCGCGAATATGGGCGATGGCATTGACAAAACCGCGATCAACGAGCGAGAGTATGGTCGTGCGAAACCCTGCCGGAATAGTAATGCCGTAAGAGCCGTAACCATAGAGCAAAAGCGGGGCCTTGCCGTTAAGCGCGGTGGAGGCGCGGTAGAGCAGGGTGACGGGCACGCTTGCGCCGTCGCGGGCGGTAATATTGAGGCGCTCAGTTTTATACTCAGAGCTGTCATGGCCGCTGGGGATTTTCTGGGTTTTACGTAATATGCGCTCGCGCGTATCCATATTATAATCAAAGACCTGACGCGGCGTTTTCGGAGAAGCATAGCTAAAACGTAGCCACGGTGTTTCGTATTCATAACCACCCATTAGCCCTAAGCCGTAGGCAGGCTCATCAAAGTCGATGGCATGTTCCGTCT
>CAZNCJ010000108.1:0-6156 GCA_964571595.1 uncultured Caulobacterales bacterium
GTTTTTCGCATATATATCTTAGCCCAGAAGAGCATGGAGAGGCTATAGACACCAAAGCCCAAGAGCTTTTATCTAACCTAAAAAATCCTGAGCAAAATTGGAAAGATTTGGGCGATCCCTTTATGATGAAGCGTGAGTTTAAAAGTTTGAGCCCAATAGAAACAACCCGTCTCTTTGGCCCAACTTTTTCAAAGAGCCTCGCCGACTTAAAAGGGGAAAACTGGCAAGGTCCAATGGAAAGCGCCTTTGGTTTACATTTAGTGCGGTTAGATAATTTCAGCCCAGCCATAACGCCTAAGTTTGAAGATGTTCAAGATAGCGTAGAAACAGCTTGGCAAGAACAGGCGCAGCGCAACGCCAATCAAAACAACCTAAAAAAACTCATCCAAAAATATAAAGTCGATGTCCAAGATGCGGCTGAGGACAACGCGGCCGAATAATGCGACTTCTGATGAGCATATTCCTATGGCTGTTGATGGGCCTTTCTGCGAGCGCACATGAGGTACGGCCTGCATATCTAAACCTAACGGAAACTGGCCCGTCCGAATTTGCGCTGACATGGAAGCAACCTGTTCTGGACGGACGCCGCCTGAAAATTAAGCCCACCTTCCCTGAAGGCTGCACACAAACCACGCCTATTGCAGACCGTAAAGGGGCGACTATAACGGAGCGCTCTGTGATAAGCTGCTCTTTGACAGATGGCGAAATCACTCTGGCAGGGTTAGAGCGTACGCTAACCGATGTTTTTGCGGAAATTAATTATCTCTCTGGAGACACGCGATCAGCCCTTGTCAAACCCACTGACCCCCGCATTACGCTGGGCGGTAAGGCGAGTTCACCAGCCAAGCATTATCTCTGGATCGGGGTTGAACATATTATTTATGGCTGGGATCATTTACTCTTTGTCATTGGCCTAACTTTGCTGGTTGCGCGGCGACAAATTCTGGGCGTCGCAACAGCCTTTACAATCGCCCATAGTATTACCTTAGCTCTGGCGGCATTTGGGCTTCTTAATATCCCCATTCGCCCCGTAGAAATTCTCATTGCTGCCAGCATTGTCTTGCTCGGTGTTGAAATTATGCGAAAACGCCAAGGGCATAAAAGCCTAGCGACCGAACGGCCTTATGTGATTAGCTTTGCGATTGGCCTCATACATGGCTGCGGATTTGCCAGCGCCTTGTCGGAAATTGGGTTGCCAAAAGGAACTGAACTTTTAGCCCTTTTATTGTTTAATATCGGCGTTGAACTCGGGCAATTTGCCATTGTTGGACTGACCATAATCGCGCTTATTGCTATAGCAAAATTAGGGAAAGCCGCGCTTCGCAAAACCGAAATTTTTCTGACCTATGGCCTCGCCTCCATCGCGATGTTTTGGTTTATTCAGCGTATGTCAGATTATATCGTTTAGGCGCGTTAACTAATTTGAACCCAAAAGTTCATCTTCTATTCAATTGATAAATTTTAATCTCTTTACGTGTGGAAAGAATCTTGCCGCGCTCGAAGCACCCCCGCATTGAGACGGTAAGGGTCCGATAAGGCTGCCCTTAGGGGCAGCCTTATCGGACTGATTTAACATAAAGCTAGAGGGACATTAACCCGGCTCATCAATTAGAACTTCTTCATCGGGCATCACTTCAGATTTCTCTACTATCGGACTTTTAAGCTCTTCGGCGGTGAGCAGGCCGTCAGCGTTATAATCCTTTGTGTTAAAATGATTATCATATTCGCCAGAAATTTTGATGCTTTTATATTCCGCATCCCCTTCATCTGATTTCATCACCACGAAGGATATAAATTCATCACGGTCCAATGCACCGTCAGCATCTATATCAGCAGAGGTAAAGCTATCGACAATCTGCACGTCTGGACTCAGCTCAGGTGTGTCATCCTGCGCAATAGCTACGGGGGATATAGCCAGAGTAAACGCGGCTAGGGCGATAGATAGTTTCGTTAGTTTAGGCATGAGGTCTCTCCTATTTCATGCACGCCGCCCCAGCGATGAATACAGGGTGGCGTGCAGACCTCTTTTCGGCAAGTGACAGGAAATTTAAGATATGGACGGACAGAACTTGCCCCGTTTTGGCCATAATAGGGGTTAAAGCTGACTCATTATTGCGAATTTTAACGTCGCAATTTCGCCCCCTTCTCGTAAAGTTACGGTAAGGCTACATTAAATCTGGCCGTCAAATGAAGAGGTGAACTGCGATGCAAAAATTATGGTTATCATTTTTAGGTGTTTTGACGCCTCTTTGCATAGGGCTTGAGGCATTTGCACAGACCCAAGAGCCCACCCGTCAAGATATTGCTCTCGCCGCAGGTTACAAAGCCATGTTTACCTGCTCAGCTACCTTTAATGGCGGCAAAACAGAGGACCAAATTTCAGAAGATGAGCTGTCTAATTTTTATGGGGATTATGTTACCGCCATGGCGCTCACCGGAGATGTCATTGTCAATGAAGCGGAGAAATATGTCAGCGTAGCCTTCGCCGATGACATGCCGCCCTTTATGTCAGCTTGGCGCGAACATTTAGGCTGTACCGCGCTGCCACAAGGCGCGGATGCGGCGTTTATCAAAAACCTGCCTCGCGTCACACTTAAAACGCCCAAATATGACCCTGCGGATTTGATGTGGCCTATGGGTGATAAGCTTCCCAATGACCCCTTACCAGAGAGTATCAACCAAGAGGCCCTAAAAGAAACCGTAGAGAAAGCCTTTGCTGGTGACTTTAAAGGCGCAACGACAGCCGTGCTTATCAGCCAAAATGGGCGCATTATCAGTGAACGCTACCGCGCGGATTTTGACAAAGACACATCACAGCGAACATGGTCCGTTGCGAAATCCGTTGCAGCCTCGGTAATCGGCGCAGCACAACATAAAGGACTCATTGATATAGAGGACAAAGCGGGACTGGAAGCTTGGTCACGCAAAGGCGATCCGCGCGCGAACATTACGACGGAAAATTTGTTACAAATGGCGAGTGGTCTTAACAGCGACCCTGCGGGCAACCGCACGGATAATGTCTATTTTGGCGGAGGCTTAGTTGTGCAAAACGCCACAAAAAACCCACTTGAAGCCCCACCCGGAGCGCGGTGGCGCTATGCCAATAACGACACCATGTTAGCCATGCGAGCTCTGCGCGAGAAAATGGCTAATGATAAGCGCTATGAAGCTTTCCCTTTTAAAGCTCTACTGCATAAAATTGGTATGTTTAATACTGTGCCCGAAATGGACTGGAGCGGGGATTATGTCATGTCCAGTCAGGTTTGGACAACAGCCCGCGACCTCGCACGTCTCGGACAGCTCTATTTAAATGATGGAGAATGGGAGGGTAAACGTATTCTTCCAAAGGGCTGGTCTGATTATGTTGCTGCGAAAGCGCCAGCCCAACCTGCTAATCGCCAGGGAGATAGAGCGCTCGAGGCTGGACGCGGTTATGGCGCGCAGTTTTGGCGTTATGAAAATTATCCAGGCGTGCCTAATGATACATATGCGGCCCTCGGTAATCGCGGGCAATTCGTTATTATCGTCCCTAGCCGCAATACCGTTATTGTCCGCCGCGGCTATGATTATCGCGGTAATTATTTTGACGGGCCGAGCTTTGCCGCAGAGGTGTTAGCGGCTTTGGATTGACGGCTAGTTCGGACGGTCAATCTTCATAATGGTCTCTCGCCCGGCGAGCGCCATTTGGTCCTTGATATAGACGACAGGGTCCAGTGAGGCTTGCGCATCTGCCCGCAAAGAAATCACCGCATTCGGCTTGTCAGCCATGAGACGCTCAACCCGCGATGCTACAGAAGAGAGCTCAGCACGTTCATTGTCAATGCTGATAGAGTCGCGTGCATCCACATAAATAGAAATAGATTGCGTGGGCGGCGTTGGGGCTTCTGGTGCGGGCGGAGCTTTTGTAAAATCTAATCCCCGCTCGTCCAAAAAGGTCGCCGTCACGATAAAGAAAATTAACATGATGAAAACAATATCGAGCATAGGGGTCATGTCGACATCGGCATCATCCGCCCGGCGATGACGGCGGGTTCGTGTGAATGACATATTATCCTCCTATAATAGTTATAAGAACAAATGTAACATAATTACATTACAAAATCAAGTTTCCCTCATGAAGCGAGTGTAATAAAAAGTTCACTTGACATTTTTATTGTTTTTCGATAATGTTTTATTGTTTATAGAAATATTAGGAATAGTCATGTCGAAAAAGTCTGTAGTCCAATCCGCATTTATTGCGCTGTTACTACTATCCGGCAGTGGGGTCTCTACGGCTCAAGTAGCAATGACAACTGGGTCAAGCTCGGCAAGCCTAGAAGGTTTCGGTCAATTTATACCACGTCCTCAAAAAAAGACCAAAATTGATTATGATGTATGGGACAGTATCCTAGAGGAAATGGTCTTATATACTGGCCCTTCAGCCCGCATAAGAATGTCCCGCCCTGCACCTGTTACCGGCTCACGCTTTTCACGAGGACACACATCGCCCTACAGACTAGAGGGCAACCGTATTCCATATTCTCAAATGAAAACTGAGTTCAAAGAGTTAATCACAGGTTATCGCGAGGACATCGAACGCGTAGGGTCACAGCTTGATATTGCAAAGCTTTCAAGAAACGAACAGTTAGCTTATTGGATGAACCTTCATAATGTAGTGATGGTTGAGCAGCTCGCAATGGAATATCCTGTAAGGCAGCCCAGCGATCTGAAAATTGGAAAACCTCGCGTTTTACTTCATGATGCCAAAATTATTAATATTAAAGGCACGGCATTAAGCCTCCGTGATATTAGGGAAAAAATTGTCTATCCTAATTGGAAGAATCCAAAAGTGATTTACGGATTTTATCTTGGCGATATCGGGTCTCCGTCAATACAAAATACGGCCTTTAATGCGAAAAATATAAGTGATGTATTAGATAGAAGTGCCTCTGAATTCGTAAATTCTTTGCGGGGGTTTCATGTGAAAAGCAACAATCGACAATATATATCCGAATTATATACTGATGTTGCCAAGTTCTATTTTCCTAACTTTGATGCAGATGTAAAACAGCATCTCGCAAAATTTATGCGTGACGATGTAAGATCACAAATGATAAGCAATACGTCATTTCGTACAGATCGCTACGAAACTATAATCGCTGATATGACAGCAGGATTAGGCAGTTTTACGTCCATCTCACAACTGGAAACAACATCACGCAATTCAATTTCAAGAACCGTAAGTCCGACGCGGGAATTCATGCAAGAACTTATTAAAAAGCGAGAAAGTCTTGAAAGGCAAGGACTCGTTGGCAACGGCACAGTCATCATTGAAGATATTGAGACGGTTGATCCTGATAGTATCGTTATCCCTGATATTGAATAGGACTTTATCATTATCGCGTCCGCCGATAGAAATCCAGCGGTTTTCGCGCGAGCCATTTTATGAAGGCCGCCATATCGGGATGGTTTTTCAAGGCTTCTATCGTGCCAAGCTTAGTCAATTCAGTTCGCGTGAACACCTTGTGGATTTTGCGATGGCAAATGGGATGAACTAATACAGTTTCTCTTCCGCCTTTGGATTTTGGGACAATGTGATGCTTCTCTCGCTTTTGACCGAGCGGGCGGTCACATAAGGGACAGATTTTATCCTGCATCGATGCTATGCGCTAAAACCCGGCTTACATAGGTTAGGTTTTCACCAGACTCGATTGTCCACTGATTAAACGCCTCTTGCACAGCTTTTTTGGCCGTTTTCGACGTCGCAGGCTTATCAATAATACCTGCATGAATAAGGGCTGCTGTGACATCACTCGAGAGAATAAAACTCGGCACGCCAGAAAAGCGCAGCGCATAACTCGCTGTATTCGCCCCCAAATGAGAACCATGTTTTTGTAAGTAAGCCAAAAGGCCAATGTAATCGGTACTCGCCCAGCCGCGAATGAATTTATCGGCGCTGCCCGCCTGCTCTGACATTTCCATAATCATACGGGCATTAGGCGCGACGGTTTTGATTTTGACGGGATTTCGAACAATCCCTTTATCAGCGGTCAGGCGCTCCATATCATCCATATCAATCTCGGCGCATTTTGCAGGATTGAAATTCCAGAAGGCGGCCTCAAAGCCGTCCCATTTATTTTCAACAACTTTCCAATTAAATCCGGCTTGGAAAATACG
>CAZNCJ010000109.1:0-5972 GCA_964571595.1 uncultured Caulobacterales bacterium
TGAGCTATAGGTGCCTAAGGTAAAATGGTGTTACCCATGTGTTACCCAGTAAATTCTTCCATTTTTAGATGTGCTTGCCGAGTTCGGCTAACACACTGTTTCTTCTAACTTCTATTCCCGTACTTCTCAATCAATTTAGTGCTTGACCTTCCCCTTCGGAGGGCAGCGCTCTATCCAGCTGAGCTACGGGTGCGTATGCGCGCGCTTTTAGGCCTTGATCAGCGCTAAAGCAAGGGCCTGTCGAGTTGCACATAACAAAATATTGCTACGTTATGGTCTTGCATGGCGTGCGCTATCCTATATGTATCGCCTCATAACAACGAGGCTAACCCGAATATTCATGAAATCACCCATAAACATAAAAGTATAAAAGCGTGAGACAGACCCAGATTAAATCCAGATTGAGTGCGTGTTTGGCTTTTGGCTTGGCCGTTTTTATGGGCGCCTGTCAAAATGATACAAATGTAAATGAGCGGGTCTTAGAGGCACGCAAGCGTAATGATGCCCCGCCCATATGGGTGATCGAAGATGTCGACAGCAAACTTTACCTTTACGGCACTGTGCATTTATTACCGCCGGAATTGACGTGGCAACACGATGATATGCGGGAGGTCTTTAATAGTGCGGGAACGGTCTTTTTCGAAGTCCCGAGTGATGATGCGGCGAGTTTAAAAGCCTCGGTTTTAACGTCCTCTCTGGGGTTTTACAAAGACGGGCAACGCCTGTCTGACCGTTTGGATAGTTATCAGTTAAAGCTCTTGGAAGCGGCGGCCAATAATGGGGATATAGATTTACAGGTCTTGGATTCCATGAAGCCGTGGCTGGCCGGCGAATTTCTGAATGTTTCGGCCGCGACCCAAGAGGGACTTTCTGCTGAAATATCTGCAGATGAAGCGCTAAAGAGCCGGGCCAGACGTTTGCAAAAAAACATTCTTTATCTCGATACAATAGAAAGCCAGCTTAGGCTATCTGCGGATCAACCGGAATTTGTCCAAATGACCTTGCTGTCCGAAGCCTTGGCCGGGTTTAATAAAATGGGGCCAGAGGCCCGCAAGGTCGCACAGGCGTGGGCCACAGGTAATGCACCATTTTTGACACGGAATGTGATTAAAGCCGCACAAGCAAAATCTCCGGATATGTATAGGTCGCTCTTTATTGACCGGAATATAAATTGGACGCAACAGCTCCTGCCTTTTATGGAAGGCAGCGGGACGGGTTTTGTCGCTGTTGGCATCGGCCACTTGCTGGGCGAACACAGCTTGCAAGTCCAATTTCAGCAACAGGGATATGACGTAAAACGCTATAGAGCCTTTCAAGGTGATCCCGTTATTCGCCCTGTATTCATTCCTGAATAGCGGGCCTGCTGATATGTCTTGGGCTGAAAACCTATTGCCTCTGACTTTGAATGCTTTTAGTTTGATCCCATAAATATAATTTAACAAAACGATATGGGGAAAATGATGTCTTATCCACTAAGCCGCTTTCAGCGCGGACGCTATACCCGCTCTTTTGCCTCCAGCACGGCTTTATGCACGGTTATTTCGGCCCTTATATTAAGTGCATGTGTTCAGGAAAGTGCAGAAACACCGTCTGGTAAAAATGCGGGGCAGAGCCAAGGCGTAACTCAGAGTGCGACCGGTGAGGGCGCGGCTTTGGGAGGCAAAAATGCTTATTTTGGTGATTTGCATATTCATACGAAAAACTCTTTTGACGCCTATATTTTCAATGTGCGCAGCACGCCAGATGATGTCTATAGATTTGCCAAAGGCGAAACAGTTCGTCATCCGTCTGGATTTGATATTCAACTGGGCGGAGAGCCGCTCGACTTTGTCGCGACAACTGACCACGGCGCCTATATGGGTATTCTGCCCGCCATGGATACGAAGGGCCATCCCCTAAATGATCTGGAAATGTCCAAAGACATGTTCTCTCAGGACCCGGCGAAAATCACGGCGGCTTTTGGGCTTATTGGGGGCTCGGTACGCAGCGGAGAGCCTTTTCCTGAAATTTATGACCGCGGTCTGATTGACCAGACATGGCAAAATACGGTTGCCACGGCTGACAAGCATTACACGCCCGGCAAGCTCACAACATTTGCGGCCTATGAATATACTTCTGTGACAACGCAAGGGCGCGGGGATGCAAGTTTCATTGGTGGCAATCTGCACCGAAATGTCGTTTTTAAAGACGCGGCCCCGAACCGGCTCTTTTCTGTCCTAGATAGTCCGAACCCGGAAGATTTGTGGGACTGGATGGACGACGAGCGCGCGCAAGGTCGGGACGTCATGGCCATTCCGCATAATAGTAATGTTTCAGATGGTGAGATGTTTGCGCTTAAAACCTATGACGGCAGCGAGATGGACGCAGCTTATAGCCAGCAACGTATCCGCAATGAACCCATTGTAGAACTCACGCAAGTCAAGGGAACCTCTGAGACCCATCCTGCATTATCGCCCAATGATGAATGGGCGAATTTCGAAATTTATGAAAAACTACTAAGCTCGCAAGTCACCTCTAAAATCAATGGCAGCTATATTCGCGAAGCCCTCGCCAATGGATTTGCGCTTGAGAAACAAACCGGAACGAACCCATATAAATTCGGCTTTATTGCCGCCTCTGATACCCATGTGGCGGGCGGGGCATTTGACGAGCAGGACTATTGGTCAAAAGTCGGTATTCTTGACGGCACAGCCGAAGGCCGTGGCTCGGTGCCACCGGGCGGGGTGAAAAGCTGGGAAGGCGTAGAACGAGATCCAAATGCTGAAGATTGGTTTACCCGTTGGGGGGCTTCAGGCTTGGCGGCAGCGTGGGCGACAGAAAACACACGCGAAGCTATTTACGGCGCCATGGAGCGTAAGGAAACCTATGCCACGTCTGGACCACGTCTTAAGGTGAAGTTTTACGGCGGTGTCAATCTTGACGCTGATATGCTCACTGATACAAATTTATCCGCACTTGCGGGTGCGTCGGCTGTACCAATGGGCGGCGAGCTAAAGGGCGGTAGCCTAACCTCAGGTGAGGCCGTTCCGCAATTTTTAGCTTGGGCGATGCGCGATCCGCGAAATGCACCCTTGCAGCGCTTGCAAATTATCAAGTCATGGCATGAGGGCGGTAAGGCACAAGAAAAGCTCTATGATATTGCCTGTTCTGACGGGGCTGTGCCTGATCCAGCAACGCATCGCTGTCCGGATAATGGGGCGAGTGTTGATTTGACAGATTGTTCGATTTCGACAGATGTCGGCGACCCAGAACTTAAAGCCTTGTGGCAAGATCCTGATTTTGATGCCAATATTTCTGCGGCATATTATGTGCGTGTGCTGGAAAACCCGACATGTCGCTGGACGACATGGGACGCGCTAAAGGCTGGCGTAGAGCGTCATCCTGATGTTCAACCGACCTTGCAGGAACGCGCCTGGACATCTCCGATCTGGTATGACGCCCAACCCTAATGCGTAAAATTTTTAGGGAACCCTTATCCCAGTTTCTTATATTAGGCGCGCTCTTATTTCTGGCCCATAGTTTTTGGGAGAGTGCCGTTTTGCGCAAGGATATGACGATCAATGTCAGTGCTCAAGAAATAGAACGCCAAGCCCTTATCTTTGCCAGCGAGAACCAGCGGCCCCCAACGGATGAGGATATCAAGGCTTTGCTTTTTGCTCACATTGAGGAAGAAGCGCTTATGAGAGAAGCTATAAAGCACGGGCTTGATAAGGACGATACGATTATCCGGCGGCGTTTGGCGCAAAAAATGCGGTTTATCATTGAAGATATAGAAGAGCAAAAAACGCCGAGCCGTGCTGTTTTGGAAAAAACCTATCAAGACAATATTGAGCGCTTTAGCTTGGCTGAGATGCGCAGCTTTTCCCATATCTATATTAGTCCTGACAGGAAAAACGAAGCCTTAAGCGACTATGTTGAAGAGATAAAGGGCCAGTTAAAAGGGCAGGGGCAACCCCGCTCACAGCAAGAAGATTGGCATGCTCTGGGCGATCCATTTATGTTACAGCGCGACTATAAAAACCTGTCTCGTAATGGCGTGCGTCGATTATTCGGCACTGAATTTGCGCAGGCCCTTTTTGAAACGGATACAGATAGCTGGCAAGGCCCGATTGATTCCGCTTTTGGCCGCCATTTTGTTTATATTGACCGCGTTTCGCCGGGTAAGACACCCGCATTTGATGACGTAAAGGGAGAGGTTGAGATATTTTGGCGGGATGAAAATCAACGCCTTCAAAACCGGTCTGAATTAGAGGCTCTGATAAAACGCTATAAAGTCCATGTCGAGGATTTGGAGGAGTGAGTTTCCCGGCGCGCGTCATAGGCTTTTTCCTGATAATGCTTCCCTTGATAATGGGGCTAGGATTTAAGGCAAACGCCCATGAAGTCCGGCCTGCTTTTCTAAAATTATACGCTGCGGAAAACGCCCAAGGCGTTCCCATATTTTCAGCGCTTTGGAAACAGCCCGTTATTGAGGGCAAGCGCCTTAAAATTACACCTAAATTTCCTGATGATTGTATTTTGACTGAGCCGCAAACTGAAATATCTAATGGAACAATCCGTGAGCGTTTTGAGGTTGAGTGCTCCCTAAAAGAAGGCACACTTTCATTTCACGGATTAGAGCGCACTCTCACCGATATATTTGTTGAAATCAATTATCCATCCATATCTGGTCAAACAAAAGATACGCCAGACACCCTTAGTGCATTGATAAAGCCCAGCTCTCCGCATCTGGATTTATCTAGCCCGACGCCGCCCAGATTTGGGCCTTATTTTCTTATTGGAGTTGATCATATTTTGCGGGGGTGGGATCATTTATTATTTGTGATTTGTCTGACCTTAATGGTGAACAGACGGCAAATTTGGGGCGTTGCGACGGCTTTCACACTTGCCCATAGTTTAACATTAGGGTTAGCGGCTTTCGGACATATATCATTGCCGATACGGCCAATAGAAATTCTTATAGCGGCCAGTATTGTGCTTATGTGTGTCGAGATCATGCGCAAATTTAACGGCCAATCGAGCTTGGCTTTACGCCGGCCTTATCTCTTGGCCTTTTTTATCGGGCTGATACATGGGTGCGGCTTTGCCAGTGCGCTATCAGAATTGGGTTTGCCGCAAGGCACAGAGCTTATCGCCTTATTGATGTTCAATATCGGTGTAGAGGCCGGACAATTCGCGGTGATTGCTCTGATTATTGCGCTATTTTGGATATTGGCAAAACATCTCACACGGCATGTCAGAACGCTGGAATATGCAATTACATATTTTAGTGCCACGATTGCCGTTTTTTGGGTTATAGTACGCACACAAGAATATTTTATATAATGATAAGGGGAAAAAGATGCGGTTTTTAAAAAAAGCTGGAGTGATGGCGACAGCGCTATCAATTCTATTGGTAAGTGCGTGTCAGCCTGCTGGACATTCAACGGATAAGCAAAGCGCGGCGCAAAACCAAAACAATGCACAAGCCGTGACAGAGCAGATGATCTTATACCCCGCCACAGATGGATGGCGCACACATGGCGGGAATTATGATGAGGACCGTTTCTCTCCTCTTGATAAAATTGATAGCACAAATGTGGCTGAACTCGGACTTGCTTGGTCATATGAGCTAGGTACCAGCCGCGGGATTGAGGCGACGCCGATTATTCATAACGGCATTATGTATGTCACCTCGACATGGAATATTGTGCACGCCATGGACGCCAAGACAGGCGCGCCGCTCTGGTCATTTGATCCGGAAATTGACAAGGAACAAGCCGCCAAAGGCTGTTGTGATGTGGTTAATCGCGGCGTCGCCATTTGGGGTGAGTATGTTTATACCGCCACAATGGATGGTCGCCTGATTGCGCTGAATGCCCAGACGGGCGCAAAGCTCTGGGACGTGCAAACTGTCGATAAATCCAAACCCTATACAATTACGGCCGCGCCGCGCATTATCAAAGGCAAGGTTATTATCGGTAATGGCGGGG
>CAZNCJ010000110.1:0-5827 GCA_964571595.1 uncultured Caulobacterales bacterium
TTTGAACATTATCAAAAGTCAGTCCGTGACCAAAATGCACTTCCAGCCCAAGATTATGGGCCTGCTTAGCCCCTTCTCTCATATTTACCAAAAAAAGCTCTGCCTTTTGAGTGTCGCCCTCATCAAGAGCGTGTGCATATGCGCCCGTGTGAAATTCTACAATATCCGCGCCAGCCCGTGCTGCCATTTCGATTTGCGCGGGTACGGCTTCTATAAATAAAGAAAGTCGCGAGCCATTAGCACTAAGCTCCCTTACAATCGGTGTTATCGAATTGTGATGGGCGACAACGTCCAAGCCGCCCTCTGTGGTACGTTCTTCGCGCTTTTCCGGCACAAGACAAACAGCATGTGGTTTTAACTTCTTGGCGATTTTGACCATTTGAGGTACGGCGGCCATTTCCATATTCAATGGAATATTTTCACTCTCACACAGTGTTTGCAATCGTTCCATATCATCATCTGTTATATGACGCCGATCTTCACGAAGATGCGCCGTAATCCCGTCTGCGCCAGCACTTATCGCAGCCCAAGCCCCAGCAACAGGATCAGGATGCTTGCCTCTGCGTGCATTGCGTAAGGTGGCAATATGATCAATATTTACCCCGAGCCGTACGCGTTGAAGATGTGCAGTCTTGCCTGTCATGCTAATCCGCGACTACCTGGCTTAATGGCTGGTATGGCCGCGAGTTCGGGGGGTAGCTGATCTTCGGCATATGCAGGAAACTTGCGCGCGGCCAAACTCACTAAAGGCACCCCAATATCGGCGTCTCCGCCAGAACGATCAAATAAACAGGCTCCGCCAATAACCTTTGCACCAGTGGTTTCAATACTCGCAATACATTCGCGAGATGATAGCCCCGTCGTCACGATATCTTCGACCATGAGAACTTTTTGTCCTTTTTCGAGAGAAAAGCCACGTCTTAAAGTGAAGGTGCCGTTTTCACGTTCCGTAAAAATGGAATCCAGTCCCATATGACGGGCCGTTTCATAACCCGGAATAATCCCCCCCATGGCGGGCGCCACGATTATATCGGGTTGAGTGACGAGTTCACGTTTTACTTTCTCAGCGAGCGCTTTACATAATATTTCAGTCGTTTGTGGATTTTTAAAAATAAACGCTTTTTGCAGAAATACAGGACTGCGCAGGCCGGATGACAAAATGAAATGTCCTTCCAGCAGAGCGCCAGCTTGGCGGAAAATATCCAGTACTTGATCTGTATTCATAATTGGAGCCTAAAATTTTAGGATGTTGTTGCGAGATGAGCGCGTTCAGCAGATACCACATAGGCACTGGCTCGCATAGCCGCTATTATCTGCAAAAGATGACGATTATCAATGACTTCAACGTCAAATATCATGTCAAAAAAGCTGCTGGAGCGTTTCAGAGTACGGAAATTAGTGACATTGCCTTTCGATTCGCCAATGGCTTTTGTTACATCGGCCAGCGCACCGGGAACATGTTCCATTGTGACTGAAATGCGTCCGATAGAACTTGTTTGTGCAGCGGCCCGTCTCCAACCAAGATCTATCCATCTATCTTGATGCTGTTCCAGGGCTTCTAGCTCATCACAATCAATTGTATGAATGGCGACCCCTCGCCCACCATTTTGTTGATATCCAATAATACGATCTCCTGCTATGGGAGAGCAACAGGCGGACAAATGCAGGCTCACACCCGCCGTCAAGCCGTCCCCTTTTACGTAGAGTTTCGCTGTGCTGTCTTCTATTAAGTCGCGCTCAATATCAAAATCGACACTCTCATCATTTGCGCGGGCGGGAAATACGGCTGTCATAAACTGTGTGCGAGATAAGTCACCACGGCCTAGGGCCTCGTAAAGTTCTTCTATATTTGCCAGGTTCAGGCGCTTTAAAGAATCTCCAAGAGATGTTTCGCTAAAGTCGCGACCCTCGCGAGCAAAGGCATGTTCGGCCATCATATGACCAATACGGCGAAACTCTAAGGCCTCGCCGTCGCGTGTTAAGCGTCTTAAAGCGGAACGCGCTTTGCCGGTTACAACTATATTCTCCCATCCCGCTTGAGGTTCTGCCTGACCACCACGTATAATTTTAACAACATCTCCGTTTTGCAATCGTGTCCGCAAAGCCTGTTCGCGACCATTAATCAATGCCCCAATACATGTATCGCCGACTTTGGTATGTACGGCATAGGCAAAATCAAGCGGTGTGGCGCCGCGTGGTAATGAGATCAAATCGCCTTTGGGTGTGAAGGTGAAAACCTGATCTGTAAACATTTCAAGTTTGGCATGTTCCAAGAACTCATCGGCATCACCCGTATGTTCCATCATTTCGACCAAGGGGCGTATACGACGCAGCGGATCGCCGCCGCTTTCTTTGGCCCGTTCTGGATCATAAGCGTAAGATTCGTTTTTATAGGCCCAATGGGCCGCAACGCCGCGCTCGGCGACATCTTCCATACGTTCCGTTCTGATTTGGAGTTCTATCCGGTTATTATCAGGCCCCAATATTGTAGTATGTAGCGATTGATAGCCATTCGGCTTGGGCACGGAAATGAAATCCCTGAACCGGGACGGCACACATCTATATTCGTCATGTAATATGCCGAGCACCTTATAACACTCCGCACGATTGCTAACGATCAGCCTAAAAGCGTAAATATCTGATATATCTTCAAAGGACACGCCTTGTCGCTCAAGTTTTTTCCAAATCGCATAGGCGCGTTTTTCCCGTCCGTACACACGTGCTGTCACACCTTTGCTGTCCATCAAGTCCCTTAGGGCAATCGACATTTCCGAAATAGCGACTTCTTGATCCGTTCGCCAGCTTCCCAAGCGGTTTGTAATACTTTCAAATGCTGCCGGATTAATGTGTTTAAAAGAGAGATCTTCTAGCTCTGAACATATTCTATCCACGCCTACACGTCTGGCTAAGGGCGCATAAATCTCCATGGTTTCACGTGATATGCGCTCGCGCGAGCTTTGTTTGGGATGGTGATGCAAAGTGCGCATATTATGCAAACGGTCACATAGTTTGACCAAGAGGACACGCACATCCTTGCTCATGGCTAAGACAAATTTTTGAAAGTTCTCCGCCTGCTGACGTTCTTTTGTAGCTTCAGGAATAGAAAGCTCGACTTGTCCTAATTTCGTAACTCCGTCTACAAGATCAGCTATTTCTGTCGTGAATGTGGCTGCTATCTCATCATATGTTGTCTCAGTGTCTTCGAGAACATCATGGAGTAAGGCCGTGCAAATGCTTGCGACATCGAGATGGAGCGAGGCGAGTATGCCTGCAACTTCAATAGGATGGGCGTAATACGGATCGCCAGAATGGCGCATTTGATTGCCGTGAGCCTTCATTGAGAACACATAAGCACGGTTTAACATGGCCTCATCAACTGATGGGTCATAGTCCCGGACACGTTCAACAAGCTCGAACTGGCGCAAATAACTCTGGCGCTTGGGTTTTATTTTAACGGGTTTGTTCACGCCTATGCTATAGGCAAGTTCGCTCTCTCTCGCAAAAGAAAAAACCAAGTTTCACATCAGCATGAAACTGACGAGACGTGTTTGAGATGAAGTTTTCTGGGGTAAAACCTAGAAACGATTGTCAGGACCGTTATCACGGTCACTTTGCAGGGCCTTCATCATATCGGCTTCGGACATTTCGGTTGGACGCTCAGCGTCACCGTGTTCAAGCGCCAAGATTGGGGCCTGATCTTCTTCGTCCGGCATATCATCATCAATGATAACACGTTGTAGACCTGTTACGAGGCTATCGCGTAAATCTGTTAAATCCAGATTTTCTTCAGCAAGCTCTCTGAGGGAAACTACTGGCGTTTTGTCATTGTCGCGATCAACAGTAAGCGCCGCACCCGCAGAAATATTACGAGAACGATGTGCTGCAAGCAACACTAGATCAAAGCGGTTTGGAATTTTTTCAACGCAATCTTCAACAGTAACGCGAGCCATATTATCTCCTTAAGGATCTAAAAATCCTGAAATGCCGAGCAAGACTCGACATTTGGCAGGCTTATAAGCAGCTTTTATCCAGCATGCAAGCCAGTAAAAATCTTATTTTTATGCACTCACTTTAGGCAGTCTGATGCTCTTCCAGCCCTGAGATCCCAAGGCTTCCTGAGCTGTGATGAAATTATGTAAATCTCTCGCACGGCGTGAAGGGTCAGGATGGGTTGATAAAAGCTCTGGCTGACGTGCCGGGCTTGCTTCCGCCATTTTCTCCCATAGCTTAACACTTTGATATGGATCATATCCGGCTTTTTGCATATAGAGCGCTCCAAGCAAATCAGATTGGCTCTCATGTTTGCGTGAAAACGGCAGTAAGACACCCAATTGAAGCCCCATGCCCAGAGCGCCATTTATGAGCTGTGTGTTTCTGTTGACCGAATTGAGACAATTATTGCGTTCAATACCTGCCAGCGTCCGGCACCGTTTAGCCCCTTGTGATCCGGCAAGGATAGTCCCGGCTGTTACCGCTAATTGTCCGGCCATTTGCTGGCTCACACGCTCGGCAGCATGTTTACCTGTCACGTGTCCGACCTCATGGCCCATAATGGCCGCAATTTGGTCATCACTACCGGCAAAATCCATCATGCCTTTATAAAACCCTACGCGGTTACCCGGTAGGACAAAGGCGTTACGTGTGTCTTGATCAAAGACCTCGTAATCCCATTTTTCTTGTGATTTATTGGCACCGCGTGCGATCCGCGAGCCAATATTGGCTAATCGGTTCGTGTAGCGAGGATCATTTGATGTAGGAACTTTTGCCTTTGCATCAGCCCAGCTGGCAGCAGCCATTGAACTTAATTGGCTATCACCCACGAGTAGAAATTGCTTCGCGCCTGTTTCAGCATTCGTAGCGCAGCCTGTCATGACAGGCGTTGTTGCAACGACTGCACCGCCTGCAGCGAGTCCCCTTAAGATACGTCTACGTTCAACAACATGTTCTTCAACGACATCCTTGGCTGTACTGGCTACAGGATTATGATTGTGATTTGTACACATATATTTTCCTCCGATTCTAATGAGCCATAACTCATTTCGTATTAGTATAGCTCAAATATATAGCTGAAGACAGAGCGCGAGTCAGTTTTTTTACAGCTTAAATCTCCCAGTTTTGTCCTGTTTTAAGAGGCTTTGGTAATTTGTGCTCACAAAAGTTTTACTCTGAATTGTTACATATAGCCCCGCAATCCTGTGATATTTAGTTTATGTTCATTTAGAATGTGGTCCACAGACTGATGTTAATTCGCAGGGTCCTGATGGATTCTAATTAAGTGGTCGCGGTGTAATTAATAAATCGATTTACCCGCAACTAATCCGTAACGGCAGTAAAAAGCAGTAGTAGAAATAGTCAGTAAGAACATGAAAAAACTCATTATAGCCATTAGCCTTCTCGTTATATTGCTCCTCGCAGCGATCCTGGTCCTGCCCGGTCTTGTGTCCTCAGATGTTTATAAGGATAAAATTCAAGCCAAGCTCAGTGAAGAACTTGGCCGGACTGTTTCCATTGATGGCGATGTAAATTTGTCGGTATTTCCGGTTATCAAGGCCCAGACCGGGCGCATTACGATAGCTAATGCAGAAGGTTTTGACGCGGACTATCTGGCAGAAATGCAAGGTTTGGATGCACGCGTAAAACTACTGCCCTTGCTTTCTAAGAAAATAGAAATTTCAAAATTCACACTCGTTGAGCCTGTTATTGATCTCCAAAAAAAGACGGATGGTTCAACCAATTGGACATTTGCCAAAGAAGGTGAAACCGTCCCAGCGGAAACAGAAGACAAAGGCCCCTTTAAACGTGATGGGCGTTTTAACGCTGTTGATCC
>CAZNCJ010000111.1:0-5771 GCA_964571595.1 uncultured Caulobacterales bacterium
TTTTTCTTTCGGCGCGTAATTTTGGGCAGGTCGGCATAATTGCCTGGCCGTTTCTGTTTGCCCGCCATCATGGCCTCCATCATCTCGCTTGGGATCAACATGGACATATTCCACACCGCTATATTGTCCAGAGCATCGGCCGTTGTGTGATCTCGCCCGTAGGTTATGGCGCGCTTACACCCGTAAATCGCAAGGGGCGGTTTTGTGGCAATTTCTGCTGCCATTGCCATGACCGCTTCCATCATAGTGGAGTGATCTGCATAGACCTCATTAAAAAGCCCGCGCTCTTTACATTCTTGAGAATGCATTTTACGCCCCGTATAGGCCAGCTCCCTGACAACGCCTTCGGGCATTAAATTTAAAATCCGCGGAAATGTGCCGACATCTGCCGTCATACCGACATTGATTTCATAAATAGTTATGAAGCTGTCCTGCGTTCCAAATCGCATATCGCAAGCCGTCATTAAATCGACGGCCCCACCATAAGCGCCGCCTTGTATCGCGCAGATAACGGGTATGCGACAATCTTCCAACGCACTAAACGAGCCTTGCAAACGTTTGACATTTTGTAAAAACCCCGTGCCGTATTGAGGGTCGTTCTTATCTCCGCTCCCTGACACATCAGATCCGAACATGGACACATCAATACCCGCAGAAAAAACCGGCCCCGTTGACGAAATGACGATAACACGCGCTTTGGAGTTTGCATCTATATCCTCGATAATTTCGGGAAGTTCATCCCAGAATGCGACATTCATCGCATTTCTTTTCTCGGGGCGGGAAAGCACAATATGTGCGATATTATTTTCTATTGAAACATCAAAACATTCAAAAGCCATTCTGACCTCCTTGCCTATTGCATAAAATATCTGCCATGGGCGACACGCGCCTTACCCTCAAAAACCCTTTGTCAACTTTCAGGAACTATTCAACCCTCATAGTTTCAACGTGATCCAACACCTGACTAGAACGCCTAAAAAACACCTTCACCGTCGCATGAAATTAAAAGTTGTCCCGCAAGCCCAGCCCGCCTGTGTTTATGAATTTTACGGTAAGCCTCTGATGAGACCATATCGAACATGGTTTGTGCATCGGGATATTTCACAATCGCGACCGCATCCCACTCTCCCTCGCCTTGGCCTATCAAAAAGCAATTTGCAGCACCGCCAAAAATCGTCTCACTATTTGCTCCGGCTTCTCTGACCATTTTACCAAAGGCGCTCGCATAACGCCCATAAGCTTCCTTACCACTTACATCTTCGCCGTCTTTATAGGCCGCCTTCTCTCGGAACTTGAGTAAATTGAGCATGAAAACGGGCTGATCGGGCTTTTCTTGGGATAAAAATGACTTGATTTGTTCTGGCGTCGGATCAAGTGCATTTAAAGTCGCCATAATCTTTTCCTTTTACATTTCTTTCTCGGAGCATTTGTGTATTCTTACAAGTGTCAGAATTTAGGCTAACACTATAGGCATAAACCCTATGCATAGAGTTGCATAATGACAAGTAAAATAAAAGGGATATTATAATGGCATTAGCCGAAGCCATACTCGTTTGTTTAACCGATCGTCCCATGAGCGGTTATGATCTGGCAAAATATTTTGATGCTTCAATCGGGTTTTTCTGGAAATCCTCTCACCAGCAAATTTACCGTGAATTAGGAAAACTGCGCGAGAAAGGATATGTGATCAGCGAGGAGCTGATCCAAACTGGAAAGCCCAATCGGATTGTCCATACAATTACGAATAATGGCCGAAAAGCGCTTTATAGCTGGTCATTAAATCCGTCCCGCAAACCTTCGATCAAGGATGATCTTCTGGTGAAACTATACGCCCTTGAAGATATCAGTATCCCAGCTTTAAACGAACAAATCGCTTTACGTATAGAACAGCACCAATCCAATCTGGCGACTTTTCTTAGGATTAAAGAAAAATATTATGACGGCAAATCTCTCAGCCAGAACCAGAAGGGCAAACTCATAGCCCTCGAAATGGGGATAGCGGAAGAACAAAGCCGCATTGAATGGCTTCAAATCATTATTGATAAAATTACGCAAATTTAAACGCACTGATAAAGCCGCGCCTCAGATATGACCCAGCCTTTTGGGCGCCGTGCTGTGGCCTATTGCGCGTGGATGTAATTAAATTTTACCTCTGATTAAGCCTGTTCCCACACCTATAATTAACGACGTTCCCTTGCTGTATTTTAAGTATTATCGGCTAGCTTTGCGCCAAATTGGGTGGAAGGAAATAAATCATGCGTATCGCAATTTTGGCTCTAGCGAGCACAGTATTATCAGGTTGTTCTTTATTTGGTGGCTCAGGTTTTGGAAGCGGTTTTGGTCTTCCATCAGCTAAGGCGCCATGCGTACAAGGGTGCGGGGGACAATTTAATCAATTTAACCAAGGACAGGTTGGTCAGTTTGCTCCTGTTGGCTATGCGCAAAGCGTTGCCACACAACCAGCTACGGCTTGTCAGAAAGTTGCTCATGTTGGGCCTCAAAGTGTTGTACAAATACCGACGGCTCCAAGTGTAGGAAGTTTTGGGGCACAATCAGTTGGCGGATGTCAGTCCGGCACCGCCTACCCTGTTGCACCGGTTGTACAACAGCATAGCGGACAACAATTGATCGCCGGTCTGTCTCACCATGTTGGGACACATAATGGTGTTGGCTTTAATCCAGCAAGCAGCGTTATTGGCGCTGGAGCCTTGGGAGCTGGCGCATTTGGTGCTGTTCCTGCCTTGCGCGGACGTTTCAATCAGCCCGCAACCTCACCGTCACATTTTTACGGCAATGCCGGTATTAACTGGTATGACGTAGATACTGAGGGTTTTGGCGCTCAACTGCGTACGGGTTACCAACTTAACAGATTTTTAGGTGCTGAACTCGAAGGTTCTGTCCAACTAAACGATGATATTGAGCTTGGCGGCGGACTTGATTACACAGCTGGTGCTTTCCTTGTAAATCGGACACCACTGACGAAACGTATCGATCTGGTTAGCCGTGTTGGTTACGCATACCAAAATCTTGATGGTGGTCTGGACACGGATGGTATCGCTTATGGTACAGGTGCAGAATATGCGCTTAATCCAAGAGACGGTATCCGCCTAGATTACACACGCTATGAAGGTCTTGATGCAGATAGTATCGCCCTTTCATATGCGCGCAAATTCTAATCTCTAATAGTTCAACGACGGCCTTTCATTATAAGGTCGTTTGTCTCAAAAGAGACTTTAATTAAAGCCCAAAACGCGGATAAAACCCGTTTTGGGCTTTTAGAATCTGCGATAGTCGCATTTATCAAAGTTCAGTCAAATAAAGCACGAAATCAATATCGACCTTGCTCGAACGTCACGTGTGTAATCACGGCTAACCCGCCATCATAAAACGTCATAATAATCACGATACCAATCTATGAAAAGTCTAATGCCTTCTTTTACAGAAGTTTTAGGCTTATACCCCACTTTCTCAATCAGGCTCGTAGCATCCGCATGCGCATATGGCACATCGCCGGGCTGAAGCGGGAGATAATTTTTAATCGCCTTTTTACCGACAACCTCTTCGATCGCCTCAATATATTCTATCAGATTTGAAGGGACATTATTACCTATATTGAAAATACGGAAGGGCGCATTTGAACTATCCAGATCAGGATTATCGCTATCCCAATCGGCGTTAGGCGCAGCTATATTATCGCTTGAATTTAACACAGCCTGCACAATGTCATCAACATATGTAAAGTCCCGGCTGTGATTGCCGTGATTAAAAACATTAATAGGCTCACCAGCCAGAATTTTTTTGGTAAATAGGAAAAGCGCCATATCAGGGCGCCCCCACGGACCATAAACAGAAAAGAAACGCAGGCCGGTTGTCGGTAATCGGAAGAGATGGCTATAGGAATGTGCCATTAATTCATTTGCGCGTTTTGTGGCAGCGTAAAATTGTAGAGGATGCCCCACTGTATGGGTTTCCTTAAACGGTAATTTTGTATTGCCTCCGTACACACTTGACGTGCTGGCGTAAGTCAGATGCGCAACTTCATTTTGTCGGCAGGCCTCCAATATATTTGTAAAGCCCGTAATATTACTCTCTACATAATCTTGCGGAAATCCCAGCGAATGGCGCACGCCCGCTTGTGCCGCCAGATTAATAACCCGATCAAATTCATGATCTGCAAAAATCTGATTTATAGCGTTCGGAACTGCCAGATTGGCACGGATAAAAGTAAACTGGCTTCCCTGACAGGTTTTGACCACTTTATTGAGTTGCTTAATTCTGTTTTCTTTAAGATTGACGTCATAATAATTATTAACCGAGTCAAACCCGACAACATCATCCCCGCGCAAGAGCAAGGCTTTGGCTGTATGATAGCCGATAAACCCCGCAGTCCCTGTAACTAAAACCTTCATCCCTTGTCGTCCTCTTTAGATATAACCATCAGACAATAAGGTCTTCATATCTATGACCCCGATAGGCTTTCTCTCATGAAGAATATAAGCCCCGCCAATTCGCTTTTCGGATAATAGGGCAATCACCTCCCCCATTTTCATATCGACTGCCAAACATATCGGATTTTTAGACATTATATCCCCAGCACTTTTTGAAAAAAACTCTTTATCCATCGCCCGGCGTAAATCTCCGTCCGTTATCATACCGATAAGAAGGCCTTTGGAATCAATAACGGCTGTAGATCCCGTCCCACCCTCAGATATCGCCATAATAACGGCTTTCATATCGGTCTCTTTTGAAACAGAGGTCGTTCTATCAGCATATTCGTCAATACAGTCCTGAACGGTTTGTAGTTTTCGCCCTAGAATGCCTCCCGGATGGCGCTGGCCAAAATCCTCATCAGAAAAACCTCTTTGCATCATAACCGCAACCATAAGCGCATCTCCCAGACATAACGTATTTGTCGTCGAAATTGTGGGAGCCAGTCCATTCGGGCAGGCTTCTCCGGCATCCGGTAGTTTTAAAACAATGGTCGCGGCGCGTCCCAGCCGCGACGTCGAGTCCTGTGTTATTGCAATAACAGGGACATTAATTTTGCGGGCATATTGCAGGACATTTTTCAACTCCTTACTTTTGCCTGAACTTGAAATAACTATAAGCGTGCATCCGGGCTGTATCATACCTAAGTCGCCATGACTGGCCTCAGTCGGATGAAGAAAAAAAGAAGCTGTGCCCGTTGAAGCGAAACTTGCGGCTAGTTTTTGACCAATGTGACCTGATTTTCCTATGCCTACAATAATGATATAATTTGTCGTCTCCAAAATCAGATCAACCGCTTTATTAATGCTGGTCGGATCCAATTGATCCAGAAGGGCTTCCAAACCCTTAATCTCATCACGGATAACTTTTTGAACCGTCTTAAATTTAGATATCTGGATATTGCTCATATATATTTTTTCGTAATTGTTCTGCTGTTACCCATTCTGTTGATTTATAGGCCTAGCGGGTATTTTCCGTGGAATTTAAATTTTGCAGCAGGCCTGTATGAATACATCAAATAAAAAAGAGATCAAACATAAATTAAAAGTGTTGACCTGCGCCCCAACTTCCTACCATTCTCTGGTTGAGTCTTTCGATTGTTTTGGCCTTATTGAGCGCTACGATTTTTCACTACTCCTGACTAAGCTTTCAATATCTCAATCATCAGTTTACTCGACATTGGAACCAATAAAGCAAGCCCTCACCTGGGAAGTCGTGATGGTTTCACATCTGTCTGATGTGCCCCTAGCTTTGTAGACACCTTGTTTGGTAAAACTGGAAGC
>CAZNCJ010000112.1:0-5725 GCA_964571595.1 uncultured Caulobacterales bacterium
TTTAGGTTCTGGTATCGCAAGGTGTGGAAGTTCGAGTCTTCTCACCCGCACCATTTTATTTATGTGTTGAGAGTTACAAACATAGAAAATTAACTGACAATCCGGTTAATTTCAGCACCGTCATAATGTCTAATTCTTTTTAATGTTTAGGCACTTTATGTGTGATCTATATGGGTGCAAAGGTAATTTACCTAAGCTCGTTTTACCGTGTAATGCTCTATAAAGTCAGGATTGCATAGCTTTTATTGCGCGTGTCCAGGTCGCATGATCTCATGACTTTGTTTAAACTCGTCACCTAACGTTCCTTATAGTTGTTCTCCTATCCAAGTTGCAGTTTTATTGCACGAGTAAGAAGGTGGGAGAGCGTAAATTTGCTTAAATACTTTCAATAGCTACATCAGTGGGCGTCAGACCCGCGGCAAAACAATGAGCGCCAGACTCGTGACAAAGCCAGCAAATGAAAACGCATTAGAACACAGACATAAGGGGATGATAAGATGCAACATCTAAGATCAAAAAATATTAGCAAGACCAGTATGAGGCTGTTTAATACAGTTGCGATAATTGCCCTTGCGAGCAGTATAGCAATGCCGGCCATGGCACAAATCGATGAAATCGTTGTTACGGCTCGGAAACAGGCAGAGAATATTCAAGAGGTTCCGATAGCCATTACGGCCTTTACGGGCGAGGATTTCCAAAATGCAGGATTACAAGAGTTTTCCGATATTGCATTAATAACACCCAACCTTGCTATCGATGCCTCAGCAGCTGTTGGATCTTCATTTTCAACAATTAACATTCGTGGACAGGAAGGCGGCTTTAT
Organism: uncultured Caulobacterales bacterium; assembly: GCA_964571595.1. Classification (GTDB taxonomy): domain Bacteria; phylum Pseudomonadota; class Alphaproteobacteria; order Caulobacterales; family Maricaulaceae; genus CALCKU01. The sequence goes on from CAZNCJ010000112.1 coordinate 824, forward strand.
TACGCTAAATATTGACGAGGCCGTTGGCGTTTATATCAATAATGCGCCAATTACCCGCGCGACTGGATTATTATCAAATATCTTTGACGTGGAAGCGGTTGAGGTTCTTAAGGGGCCACAAGGGACTTTATATGGCCGTAATACGACGGGTGGTGCAGTTGTCGTTACGACTAAGGCGCCAGAACTAAACGAGTTTGGCGGATATGTTGAAGCCACCTTCGGAAACTTCGGCCGAAATGATTATGAAGGGGTCGTCAATATACCTATTGCTCAGGACCTTGCCGCGCTGCGTCTAGGGCCCAAAAAACCAATCGCGATGGTTTTGGAACGGGCAGCACAACGGGCCAGTCTTTGGCCAGTGATGATGAGCTTACCTTGCGAGGCTCGCTTTTAGTGGAGCCAAGTGATCGGCTTAATATTCGTTTGAATGCAGATTATCATGATGTTGATGAAGATGGCTCCATCCTTCGCGGGGCGAATACGGTCGCACTACCTTTGCCAACCGGCGTTGTCTTTTTTGCCCAAGAAACTTTGGATGACGATTTTTTCGTTGGTAATGAAACAGGCGATGTAGATCATGTACAGACCCAAGAGGAGTTCAATATAAATGCAACGATTAGCTATGATCTGGGGAATGTCGATTTTACCTCTGTTACAAGCTATCGTGAACAAGAGGTGTTTTTAACTTTCCAGCAAACAAACCAGACAAGTGTTGAAATTGCTCAAGATGCCGAATTATTTGCACAAGAATTTCGTCTATCTGGCGATGCATTTGAAGACAGGTTGAACTGGCAAACGGGTTTCTTTTATTCCACGGAACAAGGCGAAGACGACGATATTTTGGTAACGACGCCCGCTTTTGCGCCATTTCTTGGGCCAGGCCAAAATGAAGTTACGGCCTCAGATAACGAATCTTGGGCCATTTTTGCACAGGGCAGTTTTGATATAACGGAAAATTTAAGTTTAACGGGTGGTCTTCGCTATACTGTTGAAAGTCGCGAGCTGCGTGATCTTGAAGTTGGTGCCCCTATTTTAGAAGCGCAGGCGGGTTTTGATGCTATTTCATGGCTAGTGTCTCTGGATTACCAACCTAATGATAATATTTTATTATATGGTAGTATTGCGCGGGGCTTTAGAAGCGGGGGTATTGATCAAGGTAATCTTGCGCTGACAATTAACCCGGAGTTCGTATTGAATTATGAAGTGGGTATTAAGTCAGATTGGTTTGACAATCGTCTTCGGTTAAACGCGTCAGGATTTTATAGTGATTATACCGATATTCAACGTGTTGTTTTTGATGTGCCTAATTTTCCAGATACGGTTATCGCAAATGCAGCAGAAGCCAATATTATAGGTTTTGAAGTTGAGCTTACAGCTGAACCGACAGATGGCTTAACTTTATCCGGCGGAATTGGGTATCATGATGGCGATTTCGAAGAGTTTTTTGATGGCTTAACGGACCGAACAGATGATCCGTTTCCCGGCGAAGGCTTGCAGGCCAATGCGACTATTCGCTATGAGCACCCGATAAGTAACGAAAGCACTTTGGGCTTCCAAGCCAATTATTTATTCAGAGGCGAGCAAGATAATGCGAGCCCAGGCGCGATCGCTACCGGCGTCAGTCCAGACATTTTAGTCGCTGATTCTTACGGGCTTTTAAATGCTCAAATTGATCTTGCGACGGATTTATTTGGCGGGGCGAATATTGCCTTATTTGCATCTAATCTGACGGATGAAGAATATCTCGTTGATCAGCTCGTTATCCCCTTACCCTTTGGTTTAATTTCAAACGGGATCGTCGGCGAGCCGCGAACCTATGGTGTTAGGATCAATAAATCATTCTAGGATATTAATTGGATAATATTTAACGAAGAATGCCTTCAACTCTGCCGCTTACTTTTAACCAGTAAGCGGTATTTTTATTTTTATAAATTGCGATAGGATTTAACGTTAGGGCTGGGCGACAATAAATCTAACTTAGGAAAAATAATTCGCTGTTATCTTTTTCAGCTTCAGTATTTTTACGAAACTGTGTGGGAGACACGTCGTACCATCTTTTAAAGGCGGTGGAGAAAGGCCGGTCAGAAGAGTATTCTAAAAGCGCCGCAATCTGTCCAATCGACAGACTTGTATTGTTGAGATAGCTTTCAGAGAGTGTTTTGCGCACAATGTCGACAACATTTGAATAGCTCTGATCTTCTTCTTTTAGCAATCTTTGTAACTTCTTTGGGTGCATGTTGAGGCTTTTTGAAAAGGATTCAATATCGCTTAAGCCTAAGCCCATGACGGAGGGTAAGACCGTTTCGACAAATTTTGCGACTGAGCGGCGGGCATCTGGTTTTAACTCTGTTCGCCCCTTAAAAAAGGCCTTTAGGGCGAAATCCCGAAAACCGACACTGAGGCGGTTGTCCTCAAGTTCAAAATAATCCCGATTTGAGACGAGTTTGTTTTCTTTTTGTCCAAAATAAACCGGGGCTTTGAAAACCTCTTCATAAATTGAACGATCAGAAGGCCCTTGATGCATTAAAGAAATATATTTTACTTTGAAGCTCGGGATAAGCTTTTGAGCGGTGATAGCGGCAATCGCTATCGTGCTTTCTAGAAATTGTCTGTAAGGCGCGGATGATGGATGGATTTTATAAATACCGGCTAGTTCTTTTTCGTCAATATTGTCATGAAAACTATAGTCTATACCATTTGTGCGAATAGATTGAGCCTCTGTTATATAATCAAAGAAGCTTTTAATATCTTCAGAAAGCGCGCCGATATAGATGGTTGGACCAATACTACTAAAATCGGCTTTCGTATTGAGTGCAAAGCGCAACCCCAAACTTTCATCCCCGATTTGCGCAGCGGCTCTTTCATAAAAAGTACAAACCGCATTCCAGGGGACAATATTTGCTTGTTCGCGAATACGATCTTTTTGCAGGCCTAGCTCATCTCTCAGGCTGTCTGTATCTGCGCCCAGTGATTTTGCATATTCCGGAAATCCATCAAAGTTAAAAGTGGATCGAATATAGAGTTTATGACTTTGCATAACAGGGACTGTATTATGCGATATAAACGCATATTTCGACCTATAATTTCGCATAATTGAGGACATTATAGCATTTTTTAGGACAATTTGTTTCGAACTACGGACAAAACCCTCATGGTTGGGACCAATAGACATAAAATCACCCAGTGCCTCAAAACCTAAGACAAAACCCCTGACATCAAGACAGTACTGTCTTCAATTCTTTGCTTTCATCCGAAAGATTACGGCCTAAGTGCGCGTAAAATGAGGATGATTAAATGCTAGATGCGAATAGCTATAAAACAGAAATAGAATTAGCCGACGATACCTGCCCATTGGAATATTTATGCAATGGGTCTCAGCCAATGTCAGCAGCATTATTAATGGACATAAGCAGATATTTGGCACCGAACCATACATCTATAAAGCACTATGCCAAGGCGATGGGAATTAGTTCTAAAAAATTACAACGATTGCTCAAAGAGGAGAATATTACTTTTTCTATGATTCTGGATTTATACCGGAAAAATCAGGCGAAAACCTTGCTCCAATCAGGTCAATTTTCAGTAAAGCAAGTTGCGAGCAAGCTCGGTTATTCCTCAGGAGAGAGTTTTAATTTTGCGTGCAAGCGTTGGTACGGGCTTTCACCCAAGCAAGTTAGACGGAGTTAAGTGCATTTTAAAGCCGAGCCTTATGACGGGGCGCACGAGCTTTCTTTATTTCGATTAACGAAATCGATTTTAAGGTAATAATATGTTAGGGAGGTCTGGCTATGCTTAGACTTTCCGCATATTTGATTTATCTGGGGGTCAGCCTTGCGCTTATAGCATGTCAGTCGATACCGAAAAATACTATTGATGATAGTTTTCAGCAAAGAGTTGCAGATTATCAAAAGCAGAATCCGGAAATAAATTATGAAGATGCTGCATTTCGTTTAAATTCTAATCACTTCAAGGAAGTCAGAAGGGTCGAGCGATGTTCCCGCGCGCAAGAAGGGTTTGAAGACAGGGCTGTCTATCAAATTCCCCCGGATTATGAATTACATTTCTATTTTTTAGGCGCAGCGCAAGAAAAGCTCGCAGCGTGCACCTTAGATCCAATTTTTAAAGCCCATAATGTGCCCTATAGTGTAGAAGAGATAATGAATGTTCAAAGCCAAGCCATAAAAGGATTATCTGAGGCAGGCCTAACATATACCTCGGAAATTAACGGACATAGCCATACACTGTTTTATAAAAAACCCCATCCTGAAACCCTGTTAAGTAAACATGCGCATATAATGATAGCTGTTGAGGAAGATGACATTGCCTTGGCGCGATCAGTCCTCGCGCCATTTACAGTCTTTGGTGGCTCGTTGCTTATGATAATTTATATGGGTTTATTTGGGCATAATGTGCGTTACCCAGAAGGTGAAAATTACAAAAAAATGTCGATTGAAGGTTATAGAAATTTAGGTTCGCGTAATCCCATACAGAAATTATTCACGACGCATTATCATGCTAAGATCTATCATGTAAAAGACCATTGCCCCATTCCAGATGATGGTCGGAACCCCAACCGGGATTATGTGATTGCGACATATGAAAAGGCCTTTGGGCTGACACATTCGATTGTCTATCATAATTGCGGTTATGGTAAATTTTGGGGCGACCCGCAGCCCGAATGGGAGCTATCAAAATCCAAACTTGTGGCAAAGAGCTAGGCACGCTCGCAAATTAGCAAAATTGGAGGGCTTTGGGTGCGCTCGTCAAAATATGTGACGGAACTTAAAGACCTAAATTTTTTAAAATGGTACGGGTGGTCGGAATCGAACCGACACTCCAAAGGAACGGGATTCAAAATCGTACCACTTTACATTTTCAATTAAAAATATATAATAAAAACAT
>CAZNCJ010000113.1:0-5334 GCA_964571595.1 uncultured Caulobacterales bacterium
ATAGCTTATCGCGAGCTGGCTAAGCTCGATGATAGACAAGACCATAGGCTGTATTTGTGCGCGTATATCCTCAATCGCAACGTCTTTGGCCATAGCAGGTGCAGGGCCGCCGCAATTATTGATAAGTATATCGGGCACGGAATTGCGAGTTTCTAAGGTTTTAAAAATGTCGCGCGGGGTCGCAGGATGAGACAAATCGCCAACAATATATTGGCAATCATTTCCAATCTCGCCGGCCGCCTTTTTAAGTTTCGTCTCAGTTCTGCCGATTATCGTGACTTTGGCGCCCTCACTGGCCAACCCTTCAGCGATTGCGCGTCCCAATCCTTGCGTGCCACCTATAACAAGTGCGTTTTTTCCAGAAATTCCTAAATCCATGGGACAATCCTATTATCTTATTGGCGCGTAATATTTTAAATATTTAAAGGTCGAAATAACAGCTCGTCAATCTAAGCTTTATATTTTGCACGATTAAAACTCTGTGATTTAGATTTAAACCTAGCTCGAGATAAAGGAGTGTCTATAATGAACCTATTTTTAGTGTGAGTGATTATCTGTGCAGCCACAAACCGACATAGCCATGCTTTTATTGGCAAGCGGATTATCCCGCCGTTTTGGCGCTGATGACAAATTACTTGCAACACTCGCAGGGCAGCCTGTTTTGAGTTATGCTGCGGCTTTGAATATACCGCGCCTGAGCCCCTATCGTTTAGCGGTCATAGATGCTGATAACGAGGCCCGTGGAAAAATACTCATTAATCAAGGATGGAACATAATTAGCAACCCAAAACCAGAGGCGGGACAAGGCGGATCGATCGCACTGGCCTTTAGGCATTTGAGAACATTACCGCAAATAAAAGCCTGTGTGATTGTATTGGCGGATATGCCTCACATACCCCAAGATTATTTGGAGGATTTGGTGGAGTGCGCGGCAGTTAAAACATCGGCAGTTATGTCGCGCGATAAAGGGCGATTATGCCCCCCTGCTCTGTTTAAGCGTGAAAGTTTTGACGTCCTTGCAAATTTGCGCGGAGACAAAGGCGCGAAGGCGGTCTTTATGGGGCTTGAAAATATTTCCACTCTCCAGCTAACAGACATTATGGGATTAGATATAGATACACCAGAAGACCTTTCGCGTTCGGAAAAATTGATGAGCATGGCATAATATGCCTTGGATGCTTATCGGACTTTTTTGCGTCACGGCCATGCTTTATGCTTCGGTCGGTTTTGGAGGTGGTTCAACCTATAATGCCCTGCTCGTATTAAATGGTACGGATTACCGCATACTCCCAACATTGGCGCTCAGTTGCAATATATTGGTCGTCGCGGGCGGGCTTTGGCGGTTTCATACGTCAGGCTATCTGAACATAAAAAGCATGGTGCCCTTCCTTGTAGCGTCAGTTCCAGCGGCATGGTTTGGCGGCCGTTTAATTGTCTCTGAAACCCTATTCATTGGTCTTTTGGGGTTTGCTCTATTGCTATCTGGATTACGCCTTCTGACGCAAAGGACGATTATTACGGAAACTGTCACACTCGCACCTCGTACCACCTCTCTAGCTCCTATTATCGGGGCTATAATCGGACTGCTGTCGGGCGTTGTAGGTATTGGCGGCGGTATATTTTTAGCACCTATTCTCTATTTTTTAAAATGGGGATCGGCACGCCAAATCGCGGCGGCGTGTAGCTTGTTTATATTTACAAACTCAATTGCGGGATTATCCGGGCAGCTCACAAAATTGGGCACAAGTGAGCATTTAGTGGCCTTACTACCTTTTTGGCCATTATTACCGGCAGTGTTTTTTGGCGGACAGATAGGATCATATATGGCCAGTAAAGGACTACACCCTATCTGGATTAAACGCCTCACTTCAGTTTTGATTTTATATGTCGCGGCCAGATTGCTATATAGATGGTTAGCGATTGTCATATAAATTAAGAACTGGCTTTTAGGTGTGATAGATATATAGCCGTTATACAGCTTTAACCCATGCACTAAGAGGATGATATTTCCAATACGCCTATTCATATGATCAATGGTGCGCCTGTTTATCGTCGACATCATCAAAAACTGGATGGACGTGATTTGTTTTTTTATGGTTATAAACCTCACACGTCAGAACCTCTGCTAGAAGATAAAACAGATATTGCTAAGGGCGGTGAATTGCGCTTTCATCCACTTCGGCAAGAGTGGAATATTTATGCCCCTCACCGACAAAATCGATCGTTTAAACCCGCAGCCGCAAAAGACCCTCTTGCCCCGTCAAAACGCGGCGGGGCTTTAACGGAAATTCCTTTTACGGATTTTGAAATCGCAATTTTCGAGAATAAATTTACAAGTCTGCATGCGCTGGCCCCCAGCCCTACACCGATTGAGGGCTTGGAGATGGCCAGAGCTAAAGGTCGATGTGACGTTGTGGTTTACGGGCCCGAAGCCAGCGGGAATTTACAGTCGATAGGTCAAGCCAAGCGACGTCTGCTTATTGCCGCTTGGATTGACCGTTACCGGACATTATTTGATCAGGGCTGTGAATTTGTCATGCCATTTGAAAATCGCGGAGATGAGGTCGGTGTAACCCAGCATCACCCACATGGCCAGATTTACGCTTTTCCCTTTGTCCCAAAGGTTCAGCAAGACGCTGTGAAAGCCTTCGCAGAGGGTTATAACCTCTCACAAGATATAAACCGTTATAAAGCTGATTACGCAGTGACAGAGGCCGGGGGTTTATGCGCGTTTTGTCCGCCTTATGCACGCTTCCCATTTGAGACATGGATAGCCCCACATAAACGCCATGACGGGCCGTGGACTTTTTCAGAGGAAGAACAAGATGGGTTTGCACATTTACTGGGAGATATGACGCGGCGTTATGATCATTATTTTCAAAGAGAGACGCCCTATATGCTCTCGCTTCACGCCGCCCCAAAGAGCGCTCAGGGTAAGTTTCATTTTACGGCGCAATTCTATCCTCTTTTACGTTCGCCGGAGCGTGTGAAATATCTCGCCTCTGTGGAGCAGGCTACAGGCGCTTTTACCGTGGACGTTATGCCTGAAATGGCGGCAAAAACGCTTCGTGCCTTGTAAGCACAATGATACTAGCGCAATTATGTAACGGCAATGATAGAGCAGACATTCAAAACAGTTTTTGGTTATACGCCCGCGATTACGGGCTTTACGCCGGGGCGGGTCAATCTTATCGGTGAGCATATTGACTATAATGGCGGCATGGTTTTACCAACCGCTTTGAAGCAAGGCCTATCTATAGCGTTATCACCGCGCACCGATAGCAAAGTCAAAATATCATCGGATAAATTTGACGGAATAGCTGTGCGGAACCTATCACAGAGTGTACAAAATGACTGGTCAGACTATATTTTAGGCGCCGTTATTTACGCGAACAAAGCCGGGTTTTTATCGGGCGGTGCGGATATTTGCGTAACCTCCAGCTTGCCATTTGGTGCAGGACTCTCATCATCGGCGGCAATCACGGTCGGGGTTTTAAAACTGGCACGTGATCTGGCCGGTCAAAATGTATCTAATATAGATATAGCTCTATTGGCGCAGCGCATAGAGAACGAATTTATCGGTGTGCCATGCGGTATTATGGATCAAATTGCCGTAGCGATTGCTGCCCCCGGTCAGGCCTTAGCTCTAAATACAGTTTCTCTGGAATATCGTCTCATAGAACTTCCCAAAGATTATATTATGGCCGTAATTCATTCAGGCGTTTACAGGGCTTTGAATGAGGGGCGTTACGCCGAACGAAAGGGTGAGTGCGACGAGGTAAAAGCTAAATTAGGACATAAAAATATATGCTTAGCGACAAATTTTGAACTGGAACAGATTGACACTTTGCCAGAGCATTTAAAACGTCGCGCTAGACATTGCGTCAGTGAGCATCACCGAACAGTGAAAGCCGCCCACGCTCTGGAGCATGGCGATATGCAGTCTTTTGGTACCCTGCTCAATCAAGGACAGGCTTCCATTCGGGATGATTTTGAGATTACAGTGCCTGAAATTGATAGACTCACGGAACGCGCTGTGGCGCTAGGCGCTCTCGGGGGAAGGCAAACTGGGGGCGGTTTTGGCGGCTGTATTATTGCTTGCGTTGCTAACGATATTTATGAAAACTGGCTTCACAGTCTATTGGAAGAATTTCCAAAGGCATTTGATGTTTTAAAGGCAAATTTTGAGCACTGAATTAAAAGATAAGACTTATATTGTTGTCGGCGGTGCGGGATATATTGGCAGCCATGTCTGCAAGATGATTGCAAGTCACGGTGGACATGTTGTGACCTTTGATAATTTTTCAACGGGACATAAACATGCCGTTAAATGGGGCCCGTATATTGATGTGGATTTGCGAGATAGATCGGCAGTTTCAACGGCTCTTAAATCACAAAACAATATTGATAGCGTTATCCATTTGGCCAGTTCCATTGAAGTGGGAATTGGTGAGAAACAACCGGCAGAATTTTATGAAAATAATGTTCTGGGCGCATTTAATTTACTCGAAGGGATGCGTGAGGCGGGTTTAGATAGGCTCATATTTTCTTCGACTTGTGCGACTTGCGGTGAAACTGATAAAATGCCTTTATCGGAAGACACACCGCAAACCCCCTTTAGCGTTTATGGTAAAACTAAATTGGCTATTGAGCACATGATACAGTCTTACCATAAGGCATACGACCTTAAATATTGTACATTTCGTTATTTCAATGCCGCTGGTGCCGACCCTTCAGGCGAGATTGGGGAGGAGCATGAACCTGAAACCCATCTCATTCCCATAGCGCTCGCGGCACTTGCTGGCCAACGAGACAAGATGCAAGTTTTTGGTACGGATTACGACACGCCTGACGGGACCTGCATACGGGACTATATCCATGTCAATGATCTGGCATTGGCACATATATTAGCCCTTAAGAAACTCGACCAAGCACTTGATAAATTGGAATTAAATCTTGGAACCGGACGCGGTTACAGCAATTTGGAGGTCATAAAAACGATAGAATCTGTCACCGATATGACCGTTCCCTATGAGATCGCGCCCAGACGTGCGGGCGATCTCTCACAGCTTTATGCGGATTGCCAGCGTGCTAAAGATGTATTGGGGTTTGTTCCGCAAGCCTCATCTCTTGAAAACATCATAGAGACCGCATGGAATTTCCATAAAAAGCAATGGCAGACGAGGCCTTCAAAAAGCTAAAGTGACTCTAGCAACTCTATATAAGTCAAATTTCTATTATAAAAGCAACGATTTGGCAGACCCAGCAGGACTCGAACCTGCAACCTGCCGCTTAGAAGGCGGCTGCTCTATCCAGTTGAGCTATGGATCCTTA
>CAZNCJ010000114.1:0-5308 GCA_964571595.1 uncultured Caulobacterales bacterium
AATAAAGCCGTACGCGTCATGAATTATTGTAAAAATATGCGCCAAGAAGTGGAAATGATTGCCCATTCATGCGGGGTCGACCATCCCAGAGACCTCACACGTGATCATGTGATGATCGTGCAGGCCAGCGGACGTTCCATCCCCTTCTCGAAAGTCTGGGATAAAAGCCGGTTTCAATAGGATTGATCCTATCCTAGCCTAATAGCCTAGTGATCGCGCGGCTTAATGGCCTTATAGGTAAATTGTCCGGCATCATTAAGGCGGCGGGAAATCAAACCGCGCTCTTTAAGGCAGTTTAAATGTGCCACGCTTTCACCCACCGCCATGATACGGTTCCCATCATTAATTTCGCGCCGAAACAGGACAGAATAAACCTCTGTGGCCATACGAGGCGTTTTACAAAATTCATAAAGGCGTGCCAAGGCCTTTTCATGATGTTCGATTAATTTGGACAATCGCTTATGCGCGCCTCTAAACGGAATACCGTGGGCTGGGCATATAAGGACGTCTTCAGGCAAAATATCTTTGAGTTTTTTACAACTATTAATCCAGTTTTCCAGCGGATTAGCTTCAGGTTCTGTCGGCCAGACAGACACATTTGAGCTAATATTTGGGAGTATCTGATCCCCTGAAAAACAAATATTAAGCTCACGACTATAAAGGCAGGCATGTTCGGGCGAATGGCCGGACCCTATAATCACCTCCCACTTATGCGTACCGATCTGAATTGTTTGACCTTCATCGAGCCGGTCAAAACTATTAGGTAATGGCGTTATCGCTTTGCCAAATCCGCCAAAGCGCATTTTGTAAAGCTCGAGCTGCTCCTCATTATATCCGGCCTTTTTATAAAAAATCAGACCTTCCTGCGGGGCGGCTTTACCTGTATCGGCTGCCAAAATCCGACATAAAAAATACTCGCCGCGTGTCATAAGCAGGGGCGCGCCAAATTTACGGCTTATCCAACCGGCTAAACCGACATGGTCTGGATGCAAATGGGTCACGATAACCCGGTTAACAGGTCGGCCTTCCATCAGCTTATCAAAATGATCTGTCCAAACCGCCTTACTGTCACGATTACCAATGCCCGTATCAATAATGACCCACTCATCTTTGTCTTTAAGCGCCCATAAATTTATATGGTTCAAACCTTTCATGGGTAAGCTAAATCTCAGCCAATAGACGTTTTGCGTAATTTTAACGGCGCTGCCAGAGGGCGGCGCCTCGTCCATAAAAAAACTCAAGCCCCGATTTTCAGCCCCTTTATCACGCCCAGAGCGAGGGGGAATTAAGTCCTGCTGGCTAATTAAACTTTCATCTGATGCGGCTGTCATAGCATGCGCCTATTCTATTTTACGGCGTTTCGTTTAAGGATTAAGAGCGCCCTAATGCATAATGCCGCGCGAATCCAGTTTTCTACACATATCAGATATATTCTGAAAAGAGTTAAAAACTTTGCATATTTGTAGATAAAGTGAACCCCGCGTCACACGGGGCGCTTGGTGACAACGGGGTTCGGGTTTCCACTAATGTGATAACCATTTTTTTAATAATGACTCGAATGTGAATAGAACCTAAACGATTTTTTCATTTTGACGATTTTTGTATAAAATTTGAATTATTTTATAAAAAACAACACCTTAACTGTCTTAAATCGTTAAGCATTAGTAAATAGAAATAATATTTTCAAGCTCCGGCCGCGGCCTTTCAACAGAATCATGTACGGCTTTTCCTAAATATATAAATCCCGCCACACGTTCATTCTTCTCTAAAGACATAATTTTTTTGATTTTTTCATCATAGGCAAACCATTCCGTCAGCCACTGAGCGGCAAAGCCGCTGGCCTGTGCCGCCATAAGCATATTAAAGCAAACCGCCCCAGAGGATAATTCCTGCTCCCAAATAGGCGTATTTCTTCGACACTCTTTCGGGCTTGAGATGACAGCGACTACGGTCGGGGCGCGCATAAGGCGCTGGGCTTCAAATTCCCCGTCTTTCTCGCTTGCCTCAGGGTTTTGTTCTAAAAAACAGGTTTTTAACTGCACGCCAAAGCGATTGCGGGCCTCTCCTTGAAAAAGTATAAAGCGCCAAGGCTCAAGTTTTCGATGATCGGGAACACGGGCTGCGATTTTTAAAATCACATCCAGACTTTCTTTATCAGGCCCCGGGCCCGACATAAGTTTTGCCAGATTTGACCGTCTGCGGGATAAAAAATCCAGAACAGTTTGTGATCTTTCTGGCCTACCTAATTTGACTATTTCACTATCGCTCATAATATCGCCTTTTGCTTTGACCCAATTTGTAAAATCAGATAGCTCAAAGCAAGTTGTATTATTAGGAATTTGCTATGAACCCTATTGAAAAGAAATTATTGGAATTAGGCCTAGAGCTTCCCGAAGCCTCAGCCCCGGTCGCCAATTATGTACCTTACGTGAAAAGCGGGAATCTGGTTTTCATTTCTGGGCAAATTTCCAAAATAGGCGATATCACTATCAAGGGACGCTTGGGGGAAGACCTCAGTATCGATGAAGGTCAACTCGCTGCCAAGTTCTCGGGGCTAAATCTGATTGCCCAGATGAAAGCCGCCTGTGACGGTGATTTAACCCGTGTGAAACGTATTGTGAAACTGGGCGGTTTTGTGCAATCCCTACCAAGTGCAACACAGGGAGATATTCCGACAATTATCAATGGCTGCTCGGATATCATGGTCGAGCTATTTGGCGATTTGGGTCGACATGCCCGCTTTGCTGTGAGCGCACCAAGCTTGCCTTTGGACGTGGCCGTAGAAATAGATGCCATTATCGAGATTGAATAATATAAAGATCAATATAATCTGGGTCTCTGCTTTATGAGCAGTGCGGTATATACCGCCCGTATCCTGACACGCATTTCCGAGGTCAGCGAGGCGGATTGGAACGCCCATCTGCCAAAGGCCCATCACCCTTTCCTGACGTGGAAGTTCCTAAATGCGCTGGAAGAGAGCGGATGCGTGCATGAAAACACCGGATGGGCCCCGCGCCATATCTGGCTAGAGGATGAAAGCGGAACCTCCCAAGGGGCCGCGCCTCTCTATGCTAAAACCCATAGTCAGGGCGAATATGTTTTCGACCATAGCTGGGCGGATGCACTCGAGCGAGCAGGCATAGCCTATTACCCCAAATTACAGTGCAGCATACCCTTTACCCCTGTAACAGGACCCCGTCTATTGGGGGCAAACCGTGAGGCCAAGACAGCAGTGATGGAAGCTATGGTGCAGGCCTGCCATGAATGGAATTATTCCGGTGTGCATCTCACTTTCTTACAAGATGATGATAAAGAAATTTTGCAAAAGTCGAGCTTCTTACACCGCGAGGATCGACAATTTCATTTTTTAAATCCCGGTTATAAGAATTTTGAAGACTTCTTAGACAACCTCTCCTCACGTAAGCGCAAAAATATCCGCAAAGAACGCAAAGCCGCCCAAAGTGATATCCGTATTGAGCGTCTTTCTGGTGAGGATATAAAAGCGCACCATTGGGATATTTTTTATCGCTGCTATCTGGATACAAGCCAACGCAAATGGGGGCGACCTTATTTAAACCGTGATTTTTTTGAGCGCCTCCACGAGACGATGCGCGAGGATGTTTTACTCATTATAGCGACGCAGGACGACACACCCTTTGCGGCTGCGCTTAATTTTATAGGCTCTGAGGCTTTATATGGCCGAAACTGGGGGAGCCTGGCCTATAAGCCTTTTTTGCATTTCGAGCTTTGCTATTATCAGGCCATTGATGCCGCCCTTGAGCGCGGGCTGGCGCGCGTGGAAGCTGGTGCGCAAGGTGAGCATAAATTAGCCCGAGGCTATCAACCCGTAACGACCCATTCCTGTCATTATCTGGCCCATCCGGGTCTCAGGGACGCTGTGGGTAATTACCTTAAACATGAGCGCCGCGCTGTAGAGCATAATGTTGACATTTTAGCCCAGCACACACCTTTTAAAAAAGACGGCAAAACGCAATAAAAGAAAGGATAGACCATGAGCCTAACCGGAAATTATGATCCCGAAAACATATTTGCAAAAATTTTAAACGGGGACATGCCCTGTGTGAAGATTTATGAAAATGACCATGTCTTGGCTTTCATGGATGTCTTCCCGCAAAGCCGCGGGCATGTTTTGGTTATCCCCAAAACCCCGGCACGTAATTTTCTTGACGTTGAACCCGAGAGCTTATCACCGCTGATCATCGAGACACAGAGACTGGCCAAAGCCGTTCACAAATCTCTCAGTCCTGACGGTATCCGCATTATGCAATTTAACGGTGCTCCTGCAGGACAAACCGTTTTTCATCTGCATTTTCATATCATCCCAATATATGCTGGCCAAGACATGCAAGGCCATGCAAGCGGGAAAATGGCCGATATGGATGAATTGGCCAAAATTGCCGCCCAAATCCAATCTGAGATAATAATTTAGGACATTTGCTCAAATTTTAGGTTATATTTAACCATAATTCGGCCAAATCTTTATTATTATTACATATTTTCTTCATAAAAGAGTCGTTAAAGGACTCTTATGAACGATCAAAAACATACCCCAGACGACGCGCATAACGTAAGGCCACCAAAAGTGCTTATCGTTGATGATAGCGGCGTGAACCGTGAGGTCATGAAAATTTTCCTCGCCAGAGACTTTCCGGAACCCTATCTCGCTAGAAACGGACATGAGGCCGTCAATATTCTCCTAAAGCATCCTGTCGATATTGTTTTGATGGATATACATATGCCGATTATGGACGGCCTGAAGGCCACTAAAATAATCCGCGAAAGCCAGAAAGACTGGGCCAATATAAAAATAATTGCCGTAACCGGTGATGATCATTTTCACCGCATAGAAGTCTGTAAACGCTATGCATTTGATGATGTTATGGCCAAACCCGTCTTACAAGAAGAGCTTGTCACTAAAATCATGAGCACATGGCGTGAAAGCTTGTTCTTGGAACAGGAAAATAACTCGCAAAACCAGGCTTCTCACACACAGAGTGCCTCTTAGCACTTGAGTATCATTTTTCGCCACACCCTTTAAGCATTAGCCTCGGGTAATGGACGGTTTTTTTTTCACAAATTTACAATATTGATCTTGATCTATAAGCGCTCGGCACATATAGGGTCAGGTCTTATTAAGTGTCGCGGGGTGGAGCAGCCTGCCAGGTCTTGAAGTGCAAAGCACGTAAGACTTAAAAAAGAGCTCCGAGCGTGAAAGCGCTATAAATTATTAGGTAACGCGGGGTGGAGCAGCCCGGTAGCTCGTCAGGCTCATAACCTGAAGGTCGTA
>CAZNCJ010000115.1:0-4575 GCA_964571595.1 uncultured Caulobacterales bacterium
CGTTAGGTGAGGCCCGCCAAGGCTTTCTATTGCCTTTCGGACCTTTTCCGGCATTCCCATTAAGACCCAGCAGTAAGAGTACGCCAATACCGGCGGCAAAAATAACCACGGTCTCACCAAATGTATCAAAGCCTCGATAGCTGGCCAAGACGGCGGTGACAACATTGGGGATATGAATATCCTTGGCTGTCATCTCGATATAATCAATGCCGACATAGCTATTGGCCGGAGAATGCGGATCACCGTAAGCGGGCATATCACCTATGGCGTAAAACATCGCCACGCCTGCAATCACCACTACGCATAATGCGCCCCATTGGCGCGATAAAGGCACAGGTTTAGACTCGCGGTCTGCCAGCAACATAGCCGCTAACATTAAGACAGTTGAAACCCCCGCGCCGACCGCCGCCTCTGTAAAGGCCACATCAACCGCGTCGAGTGAGACAAACCACGCTGCAGAGACAAGGCTGTAAACGCCTTGGAGCATGACGATGGCAAAAAGAGAGCGCAAGCGCACAATCATAAAGGCCACACAGACCAATATTGTAATCAGCCCGATATCGAGAATAAGGGTTGAAGGCATCAGGCTTTCCCCTCTTCTTCAATCTCTTCGGGGCTGGCGACCTTAAAGCGCCCTAAGAGCGGTTTTAACTCTGAACGGTAAGCGGCATTTGCCACGGCATGTGTCGCCGTCGGGCTTGTCAGTAATAAAAAGAAAGACACCATGAGCAGTTTCAGGCTGAGCTGGGTAAAGCCAGACTGAATGATTAAGCCCAGCAGGACCAGTTCCACGCCCAAAGTATCTGTCATACCCGCCGCGTGTAAGCGTGTGTAAAAATCAGGCAGGCGTAAAACACCCAACGTGCCTGCCAGCACAAAGAACAGTCCAGCAGAGATAGAGACAATGGACGCCACGGCGCGCACTATGGCAATAAGATCAATGCCTCCATGCGCAATCGTAGCTTCTGCAGCCATAATAATCATGACGGTTCTCCGCGCTTAGCTTTATTTATGGTGTTAAGCGGCACATCCAGAGCGCGGTAACTAAAGAATTTCAGCACGGCAATCGTGGCGATAAAATTCATCAGCGCGTAAAGAATGGCAATATCCACACCATCAGGGCGGTCAATGACCAAGCAGAATATACATAAGAACAGAACGGTTTTGGTGCCAAAAGAATTCACCGCCAGTAATCTATCATAAAGCGTTGGACCGATGAATAGACGGCCCAACATCAAGCCCATGCTGATAAGAATGAAAAAGGCCGCAGCCAGATTAAAATAGGCTAAAACATGTTCCATGGTTATGCCTTCATATCATCAGAATTAGGATCAGAGATTATATCACCGATTGACCAACCCGCCCGTTTGCCCATCTCGGCAAAGCCTTCAGGTGCAGACATCTCTTTTAACAAAGCATGGACAAGTAGTTCGTCCTCATCAAACTCAACACTGACAGTCCCTGGTGTTAAGGTGATTGAATTGGCAAACATAGAACGTCCCATATCGGTTTTATGTTTTACGGGTATGCGCACGAGTGTCGGCGTGACTTCCAGATCAGGATTTAAAACCGCCTTTACAACTGCGACATTTGCTTTGACGATTTCTTTGAAAAGCCAAGACAGATAAATCATGGTTTTCGGAATAAAGAGATATGGCGCTGTTTCAGAGTCTAGTATTTTCATCCGCGCGCATAGGAAAACAACCAAGGCAATAGAGATGCCACCAAGCGTGAGTAAGAGGGGTTTGAAATAGCCAGATAGACCTAACCAGAACACGCCCAACGCTAAGGTCAGGACTATACTATATCGTATCAAAATATCTCTCCACCTTGCTAGTCACCCGCATTTATTATTATTAACCTTCTTAGAAGGGTGAACCAAGGCTTACTGTAATTTTTTAGAGGATTTTACAATATGTTTTGCGCAAAATCTGGGGAATAATTGCCCCAAAACGTCAAAATTTAGGGATTATTGATGGCGATTACCAAATACTAATGCTGCGGTAATAGCAGCAGCACCATATTCTTCCTCTTTTGGAATTATACCTTGCTTGATATGGCGCAAGACTTCCGCATTTAAAGAGGAGGTTAAAGACCAGTTCCAATATCTCAAAACCGTTTGGGCTTTATCTGTAGACACGGAATCATATGTGCGCAAAACACGGGCAAAATCTGGGTGATCATTTCCATCTGTATCCAGCAAAGGCCGTCTGAGGCCCTTCCACATACGTCTTAAATTATCGCGTTTAAGACCTGGGGCTTTACATAATATCGCAACGCCTTCTCCGCCTTTATCTGTTAAGATCTGCGCACCTGTCGCGGGCTTTATTCCGGACATATAAGAAATTTCTTCAATATAGTCGCGCGAAACCCCTTCGACTTCCATCTGGGCGACAGCCGCTTCCAGACCCTCAAATTTGCTTCGCTTCATCGCCGCACGATTACGCTGGCGTCTTTCAATAAATTGCAAGGCTTTACGCACAGCCGGGTCCGACCACCCATCGGCAGCCGCCTTAGGATAAAGATCAGCACAGCTTTCTTGTAGAACATTTCGGGTGACAGCAAAGCGGTGTAAAATTTTACGTCTGTTTTCTTCATTGGCCCACCAAAACATTGTGAGACCATGTGAGGGGCGTAATTCATCACGTTTAATAAGCAAATCGACATAAGGCTGATGAGACCGTGAAATCGTCAAAATACGTTGCAAAGCCGTCTCTGAAAAATTAGCGCCTTTATTCTTTAGGAGTGTTTCGACGACTTCCTCTTCCAAGAACTCGGCAATAACGTCAACAACAGCATCAGACACCTTACGGCGCATGGCAATCACCTTACGGTGTTCGCTGGAGACTTTTTTAGAAATTTGTATCAAATCGGAATCGGTTAGGCTCTTGCTGTTTTCCAAGACATGTTTGGCAACTTCGATTTTGTCTTTTGCCAAAATCACCAATATTGTCCGCGGGGCCTCATTTAACATCACCAGACGCTTGGCTACACTTTCGCGTAATTCAACATCGGCATCACGCAAAAGCTCGACCAAGACATCTCCGGCCATATGGCGTTCTTGCGGGGTGAGCTGGCTGGCGGGGATGCAAATCACATCCGAAAGGCGCTTGGCTAATTGTCGGCGTACGGCAGGCGGCATAGCCGCGGGGCTAACCGCGTCTGTCTGGGACAAATCCAATGCCTGTTGTGCATTCATAAGCCATCTTTACACAAATAAATTTACAGAGGGTTATTCTCGCCAAAATTCATTAACCAAATCAAAACGTAAGCGCTTTTTTTTATAAGCTGGGAAATGCGTAGAAATCTGTGGATTTCACCCTTGCCCCGCCCTGTATTCCCACTAAAAGAAGACAGCTTATAAAATGGATAGAATATGGCCCCCAAAACCACTCCAATACACGCTCCAAAACTGAAATCGGCGACACCGCCAAAAAACCGCCAAAAGCCAGTCACTCTCACGCAACATGATATAAGCCGTATAGATGAATATGCTTGGCTCAAAGATGAAAATTGGCAGACGGTTATGCGCGACCCGTCCCAGCTGGATGCGGATATTCGCGCGCATTTGGAGGCTGAAAATAGCTATACAGAGGCTGTGTTAGAAGACTTAAGCCCCTTAAAGGACGCTATTTTCGAAGAAATGAAGAACCGCCAGCCTGCTATTGATAGCACAGTGCCAAGCCCGGACGGGACGCACGCTTATTATCATAGCTACCGCGAAGGCGATCAGCACGGCGTTTACAAACAGACAAAAATAGACCCGCACACACGCTCCCCCATTGGCGAAGCGGTGGATATTCTGGATGCCGACAATCTGGCGGCACAAGAAAAGGGGTTTTTCAATCTCGGCGCACTGACCCATAGTCCGGACCATAAATGGCTGGCCTATAGTTTGGACCGCAAAGGTTCTGAAACTTTCGAGGTCTTTTTAAAGCCGGTGCAGGGCGAAGCGCAAAAAACCAGCATTGATAAAAGCGCGGGCGGCCTGCAATGGGCGCGTGACAATTCCACACTTTTTTGGGTGGAGCGCGATGAGAACCAAAGACCTTATGCCGTTTATTCCAAAAACATCCATGATCCAGGCGCGACCGCGACGCTAAGATATAAGGAAACAGACCCCGGCTTTTTTGTCTCAATCGGTGAGAGCGATTCCGGTGAGTTCATTATCATCAGCTCCCATAATCACACCACCTCAGAACTTTGGCTCATTCCCGCAGATAAACCCGAAAGTGCCCCGCATTGCGTCTCGGCGCGTCAAGAGGGGCGCGAATATAGCCTGCATGAACACGGCGAGAATTTTTATATTCTGACCAATGCAGACGGGGCGACTGATTTCCAGATCATGCAATGCCCGAAAAGCGCTATAGGTGACGAGGCGCACAATGAGGATTGGGCGCCCTTTATCCCCCATAAGCCGGGCACATTTATAATCGGTCTTGAAAGCTACGGAAATTTTCTTGTCCGCTTGGTACGTGAAAATGCCCTGCCCAGAATTATCATCCGCGATATGCGCGACCAGACGGAACATGCCATCGACTTTGATGAGCCTGCCTACGGCTTAGGGCTAATGGG
>CAZNCJ010000116.1:0-4445 GCA_964571595.1 uncultured Caulobacterales bacterium
CCTTTGTGCGCATGATGGTGGATTTGGCCCAGACCTTTAATGTTAAAACGGTCGCAGAAATGGTCGATAGCCGCGAACATGCCGAACTGCTTATGCGCCTCGGCGTGGACTATCTCCAAGGCTATCTCTTCGGCATTCCCAGTGCCGCTCCGGCTTGGCAACGTAAAGCTGGTTAGCGCGTAGCGGAAAAATTGAGTTTCCCTTATGATATATAGTTTCTATTCGCCCTAACTCAAAACTGATATACGTGCGTTTATAAGTGCATATGAAACGTAGCACTCAATCTTTCACTATCGCCTCAGTTTCCTTTCGACGCAGATGCATTGTGGCAAATATTATCACCAAACTTACTTCAAATGCTGAACTGGCTATGGCTGCCCAAGCGATAGCAAAAAGTTCAAATGATTGAATTAGGAGCGAAAAAACAGCAAAGTAAAATGCAATCGCTGCAATGCGTACCCAAATGGCTCTCCCAGGTATCATTAAAACGTAGAATACAGAGTAGAACGGAACGGCTACGCCTTTCAGAGATGTGGCAATCAGAAGCATAACAGCGAGAAGCGGTACGGCTTCAAATCCGTCTTCAAAGCTTTTTTGGATTAAACTCTCTCCAAATATTAGAACAAACGCCGATATAACAAATCCGATAATCCCGACACCCATAGCCGCTTTCATTGTTATGATAGCTAAGGGGCGTAAGTTTTTTTCAACAACCAAACGACTTAGCTCAGGGAAAAGAACCTGATCAAAAAGCGAGATAGCGCGGGATAATAATCGCGCGATTTCTTCAGCTATACGGTAAACGGCTAAGCTCGCAGGGCCAAAAATTGCCATTAAAAGTATGCTTGGAAAATACCCTTCAAAGGCCGCTAAAGTTGAATTTATATTGGTCTTGATAACATAGGGGAAAAATCCACTAATCTCAGTGGGTTTTGCAAACTTAGCCTTGAATACATAGCTCAAAAGGTTGCGTTTATGTAATTCTCTAATCGCAAATATTTGCATCACAAGATAACTCACAAGCGAGGCTATAAACCAGATCCATAAGAACTCTACCAAGCCCCAGCCTTGAAGATAAGTTATCAGCGCTCCCCCTAGCCGCAATGCAGGCATGACGATCGCTCTCACGGCTAAAATTACAAATTGATCAAATAACCTAAAAACACCGATTGCAACATTAAGCTGACGAAATATAATTAAAACACAATAGCTATATAAGAGCTTTTTCAGAGAGCCTATATCAATAGAGCTTTCATCCATTTTTAAGCTCGGCAATTGAAGACTTTCGGACAGGCCAAGATAAATTTCAAATAAGCTAATGGCTAGGATAAAAGCGATTACCGCTGAAGCCGCATCTAACTTGATGCCCGTATGTATTAATGTTCCAAATCGATTTGGATTATTCTCTTTCACATCAATCGAACCAAATCTGATAATAGCTTGCCAAACTTTGAATGTCGCTAACTTTGAGAAAAACAACATATAGGCATGAATAAATAACAAGGTTCCAAAGGTGGCTGTATTGCCTAAAGTGCGGGCCGTAATGATGAGTGTGCATACGCCTAGAACGGCCGCAATAATTCGGGCCACGCCGAGAAAGCTCATATTTGCAACAATGCGTCCCTTAACATCACGGCTGGATTTTATAGAAAAGTCGTGATTCACTGAGCTTTTGACCTTTATTCATGTAGTCGATATCGTTATTAAAGTCTGATTAAGCGCAACATAACAGACTATTCATTTACTTACATGCAACGGCTTACACTTACAGATGTGATATCTGTGGTCTATAAGTCAATTTGATGTATTTTCGGCCATATAGGTAATGACTATCACGACCAAACATAAAATTAAACAGCTTGGTCTCCTCTTAATAGGGGGTAAGCATCACATACTTCATCTTATACCTATTGCCTCGGAATTGGAATTAAGAGAAAATGTGGACCTAACGATTTTTGTCAGATTTAATGAAGAAAAAGAAATATGCACAAAATTTCTTGAACGTCTGGGGTGCAAGTCAAATATTGAGGTTTTAGAATTTAGCTCAAGCTTTATAGATCTCTTTAGCAAAAAAAAGTCCGTCCAAAAGAAAAAACCTTATCTATCTCGCAACGTCAAGCGCTTCGAAGCCTTAGATGCTCTGATCGTCGTTGAGCGGACGTCAACCTATTTATATAGCCTGTCCAATTCCCTACCTCCCATTTTTCACATACCGCACGGTGCAGGAGATGGCGCCAAAAGTTACGATCCACGCATAAAAGACTATGATTATGTACTCGTTGCGGGTGGGAAGGATAAGCGGCGTATGATTGATGACAATTTGACAACCGAGGAAAGTTGTTTTGTGACGGGATATATCAAACCTTTTGCTGTCCGGCGCATGGATTTGCAACTCCCCCAACTTTTTAAGAATAATAATCCAATAGTTTTATATAATGCCCACTTTAATCTTAAACTTTCATCCTGGCCTCAATTTGGTAAAGATTTACTAGAGGCCTTTAGCAAAAACAATGATATGTATTTCATTTTTGCGCCTCATATACGTTTATTCCAATATGCGTCTAAAGACATCCGCCAAAGCCTTGAAGACTATAATAGATTTGAAAATATCCATATTGACTTGGGCAGTGAGAGCTTAACGGATATGAGCTATACGCGTTTGGCGGATATCTATTTGGGCGACGTGAGTAGCCAAGTCTACGAGTTTTTATCTCGCCCTAAACCATGTGTTTTCATAGGTAATGAAAATGTTAAATGGAAAGATAGTCCAGATTATGCACATTGGCATTACGGCGAAGTCTGTCACAATATTAACACGGCTATGCAGGCCTTAGTCACGGCATCTGACAAACACAGCCAATATGTATGTATTCAAAAAGACGGCATGCGTGCATCACTAGGTGATCCGAGTTGGAATCCTATTAAGCGCGCGGCTGATATTGTGATGTCAATTTTGGATAATTAAAATATTTAGAGCGCGAGGTTTTTATCGCTTAGACAAATATCTATACTAAAAGATATACGGTGATTCTTAATGTCTGTTTTGACACCGGAAACAGACTTCTGAATACACAAAATCAGCCTCGCTCAAACAGCTGGCACATGCTCCATCAGGACCCCACCTATGCGTATGGGTTCAGCGCGCAGGGCCAGCCCCGTCTTATTATCTGTTTCAACAAAGACACCTGAGAGGGTGGGCGGGCCACTGGCCGGCGAGAAACGTCCCGCGCGCATACGTGTAGTAAAGCGGTTGAGGGGCTCTTCTTTATCCATGCCAATAATACTGTCGTAATCTCCGCACATGCCTGCATCTGTCTGGTAAGCCGTCCCCCCCGGCCAGATACGCGTATCAGAGGTAGGTACATGTTGATGCGTGCCGACAACAAGGCTGGCGCGTCCATCACAAAACACACCCATACCCTGTTTTTCTGAGGTGGCTTCGGCGTGAATATCGACAATGACGGCGTCGGCTACTTGGCCGAGCGGGGCGGCGATAAGCTCTTTTTCAACCGCTTGAAACGGATCATCCAGCGCGTCCATAAACACGCGGCCCAAGACATTAATCACCAAGAGCTGAAACCCTTTGATTGCATACAGGCCCGCCCCGCGGCCCGGCACAGTATTGGGCGGGTAATTACAGGGGCGTAAGAGACGAGGCTCTGTTTCTATAACATTGATACCTTGGGGATTATCAAAACTGTGATTGCCAAGGGTGAGGACATCAACACCGGCGTCAAACAGCTCATCAGCCGTAGAGCGCGTAATGCCAAAGCCGCCAGCCGCGTTCTCGGCGTTTACAATAACGGCGTCTAGTCCCAACTCACCTTTGAGGCGGGGTACATATTGCGTCACCGCTTTGCGTCCAGCCCGTCCGACAACATCTCCAAAAAATGCAAGTTTCAATTCAGTGCCTTATTAAGTGTGAAGGGGTGCGTGATTAAATGTTCTAA
The DNA here is from genome assembly GCA_964571595.1 of uncultured Caulobacterales bacterium. Classification (GTDB taxonomy): domain Bacteria; phylum Pseudomonadota; class Alphaproteobacteria; order Caulobacterales; family Maricaulaceae; genus CALCKU01. Next base: position 3,951 of record CAZNCJ010000116.1, read on the forward strand.
ACCCCGTCTCGGTTAAGATGGCATCTAGACGCACATCATATTTATCCGTGGGTAATGTCACCGCTTCTTGCGCATTATAGGCTATGCCGCAAGCAAAAACCTCTCCGCGCTGACGTAGGGCTTGGAGGGTTCTATCGTAAAACCCGCCGCCATAACCTAATCGTTCCCCGCGACGGGTAAAGGCCAGCAGGGGTACAAAAACCAGATCGGGATATATGACGGCTTGGTCAGGATAAGGTTCGCGGGTCTGGTATGGCCCGACTTTTAATTTATCTCCCGGGCTCCAAGCACGAAATGTCAGCGGGTGTCCCTTTTTGGGCGTGCAGGGCAGTGAAAGGGTCTCCCCCATAGCCGCAAGATTATTTTGCAAGGGACGTGTATCAATCTCACCTGGTAAGGGCCAAATCCCGCCAATGGTCAGACCGCGAAATTTAAGGGCAGGATAATGGGCTAGAAGCTCTAGTGCGCGGGCAGGGTGGTGGGCCTTCAGGCGTC
>CAZNCJ010000117.1:0-4345 GCA_964571595.1 uncultured Caulobacterales bacterium
TCCCCGGTGCGCCATTTCTTTTCCTAGACATTCATTTAAGATACTGTTATATAATGGTTTTTATTCCGGTCAACGAACTGGAAATCGATATATGATGAAAACTGTCACTCATTTGTCACTCTTTTTGTCACTCATTTCGGGGCATATATGGCAAAAAAAGAGGACAGATATCTACTAAAACGCGGCGGTCGTTGGCACTATAGCAGGCGTCCTCCAACCCGTTTTAGACACTTAGATACCCGTGAATATGTTAGGGTAAGTTTACGCACAACATCCCGAGAAATTGCCCGAATGCGAAGGGACGCATTAGAAGTTGCTGATAATGAATACTGGCAAGCTCTGGCATTAGAGGACGATGTTGCGGGCGGCCTATCAGATGCTCGGCAAAAGACAGAATATAAAAGGCATAAATCAGCAACAGCAAGAGCTGTATCTCTAGGATTTATATACAAAATGGCAGATGAAATCGTTCAATCTATTGCTACAGAGGAAATCCTAGAACGGATATCCATACTTGAAAAAAATACAGGTAAAAATTTAGTCGCGCCTGAACCCGTGGCTGATGCACTGCTAGGTGGTGTTAGTGAGCCAGAAATTGGTGGACATAAAATAAGCTCTGCATTCAAAATATATTTAGAAGAAATTGTCTTCTCTGAACTCTACAATAAGTCCGCAACACAACAAAAAGCTTGGACTAAAACCAAACAAACATCATTGGATTATTTCGTCAAAATTATGGGTGATATACCTATGAATAAAATTGAACGGAAAGATGCTCTAAAATACAAAAAATGGTGGATGGAAAGAATGCTGCCTAGTGATCCTAAGAAGTCCGCGATTCAACCCAACACAGCCAACCGACATGTCGGAAACATACGCCAATTATATGAATCTTATTTTGCTCACTTTGGGGAAGAGGAACGCCCCAATCCCTTCAGAAATATTTATTTCCGAGGAGATGTTCGATCTCGTGTTCAATCATTTGATGATGAATGGGTCAGAAATAAAATATTAGTTCCCGGTCTTTTTGATTCCCTTCACACTGAACTCAAAAGTTTAGTCTACGTACTTATAGAAACTGGGGCTCGTATGAGCGAAATTATTAACCTAGAACCAGATGACATTCATTTGGATACGGACATCCCTTATATTGCAATTCGGCCCAAAGCTAACCGTCAATTGAAAACTCCCTCATCTGAAAGGGACATTCCCTTAATGGGAGTTGCATTAGAAAGCATGAAAATGGTTTCGGATGGTTTCCCTAAATATAAAGGTAAAAATGCTTTAGTGTCTGCTAACTTAATGAAGGCGTTCCAAAACAGGCATTTATTCCCGTCTAAAGATCATGTGATTTATTCTTTTAGGCATTCATTTGAAAAACGCATGCAAGAAGCCAACATTGATTATGGACTGCGCTGCATCTTAATGGGGCATAAAAATGATCGCCCTTCATATGGTGATGGAGGTTCAATGAGATACAGAAGGGACGAACTTTTAAAAATTGAACATGAATTTCCAAAAGAAATTTTCATGTAAATTAATCAGGGTTTGAATGTCTACGAGAACTAAGGATTAACCTAACCTACTTCTCAATCTTTTTTCTCGACTTTTACGATCTTCCAACTCGCCTTCAAGTCTTTCAAAAATTGGCCAGTATTTATCGCCATAACTATCGATATGGCGTGCTAACGTAACAAGTGCAGTTTCGATATTTTCTTCAGTTACTCTCATAATATATGCCCGGCACTAGTGCCGCGTATTACTTGCAAATTTTATTCAGATGAATTTTTAGGCTTTGGCCGTGACCAAACCAGATCAGCACCATCGTCACGGTGAAAAAGCGCCGCATTGATAGGTTTATCAAGATAAGGATCTTCAAGCTTAACGCTGATACGGGACTTAGTGGCTTGGGCGTCGACTGACCAACAAGATGAGCCGATAAGCATATGGGCGACGGTCAGCCGCATAGCCACACTTGGATGCTTAAGCAGTTCGGCGCGAATAGCGCTATGACGGTGTAGGGTTACATATTCCTTGAGCGGGCCAGACATTTCGCACTTTTGTGTCGTTGCTTTTTTAGCCCCCGTTTCATCCTCGCCCGTTAAAATGGTCTGGATTTTCTTGGCGTCTTCATGGCTCAAATAGCCCATATGGGCTTCGACCTGTCCGTCATGAGCAACGCTGATAAATACCTTACCGCCAGACTCTTGGAGCGTTTTGTATATCCGAAACTGTGAAAGCCCCTGCCCCGCTCCATCAATTCGGCGTGCCATCCATCGGCTTCATACTCAGCAATAGCCTCGGCTAAGCGCGCGAGGTTTTCAATTAATGAGGCTTCAATCGCGATCGCATCATCATCGCTATCTAGAATCCCGCAAGGGGCTGTCAGTTTTTCACCCGTCTCCTCTGCGACTTTTAACAGCGCGTAATAACGGCGGCGTCCTGCGACAATACCAAACCCATCACTTTCGGGGCGTACTAGCAAGGTTTGGTGAACCCCGTGCTCGCGTATGCTGGGCAATATATCCGAGATGTCAGGGTTTGTGTCCTTAGCTCTCATATTTAGCTTTGAGATTGATAGCCTCTCAAGGGCTATATTTTCGAGTTTCATGGTGAGTCTCCATATCTAAGATGAGGTCTAAAAGGTCTATCTGCGCTCGACCCACCTCATCAAAAAGGCCGATATCGCAAGATTTCTGAATGGCATTGGGGTTCTTTTTCGGAAGCATGGGATGCGCCGTTCGGGCGGTGAGCTTTGCGCCAAGACTCACGGGGGCAACACCGCTTATCAGGGTCTGCTCTCCCACGTCGGTAGGTTCGGCTTGAAACGGCTCGGAGTGGCGGCTCATGCCACGCGCCGCATGTCAAAGCCGCCCTTATCGCAAAGCGCTCTTAATTTAGTAATATCTTGGGGCGTTAGCTCGTCGCCCATCTGGCGATATATCGAACCTTGGCGTAGAGCGCCGCCCGCGCGGGTTTTAACCACATGTGACCACCGATAAGGCCCTCGCCCATCTTCGCGCGGTTTAATCTGGTAACGGCTCATCACCTCACCACGCCGTGAAAATGTGGTGGCGATTATAGCCAAGCTCAATTGAAAAAATATCGCCTGACATTTCCCAATCACGGCCCATGCTTTTATAGTCGATATACAGCGCAAGGCTGTCAGGAATTTGCGGACCGCAATCTTCTATGGTTTTCCGCGCATAATCTTCAAGGCTTTCATAGTCCCCGTGGTAATGCTCCAGCGCCGTTGTGGCGTCTTCAAGATTACCGCCATAATGCGCCAATAAGGCCCCACCCAATTCTTCGTGCTCGGTGATAAACTCGGCCATAGCCGCAACGGACGCGAAGCTTGCCCATTCAGACACATCCGCGCCTTCAAAGCCTTCATAATCATGAATGGCCCATTCCTCGGCGTCATGGGTCGGGGACGCCGCCAGCATTAAACGGGTCTGCTCCCATATATGTGCCTCGCCAAACTTTGCATTAATCCAGCGGCCATGCAGATAGCCATTATTATAAGCGGCCAAACAGGCCACATAAATGCGGATTGGTGATGGTGCCTGTATTTGAGGCGGGGCTGAAAAATCAGGCAAAAGCCCAAAGGGCGCAAAGCAGATCAATAGCGGTGTCGCGGTAAGTGTGGCGCTCATAAGTCAGTCTCCATCTTGCCGCAAAGCGCCCAAAACTCAGACGCAGCAGTTCCCCCCGCAGGGGGACGGGGGGAAGCGGCAAGAGGCCAGTCAGGCGAAGGGTCGTGAAGACGGGGCGCAAGGGTTTTGGTAAGACGGGATAAACGCTACTAAGACGCCATAGCACCAAAGCCCTTGCGGCGCGGCTGCCCTTCGCCAGTCTGGCCGACCGCTTCCGCCCGGCCCCCGAGGAGGAACCAAACAATCAGAGCCAGCGCGCAGACGTAGTCGGAGCGCTGCTTACCGCCACAGCGTGAGCGAGGAGCGCCAAAGATCAAAGCCCGAAGGGTGGAAACCGCGTCGCGGGTTCCATTCACGCGAGCGTGGCCCGGAGCTTTAGCGCAGGGAGGCGTCCCTAAATTCAAACACCTAAATTAGGTCATGTAAATCATAAGAGAGATGATGTTAAAGCTCATGAGCCAAATAAATATTTCTGATAAACAATTATTCAAAATATGCCGCAGCTTCATTGATATTGATTATCTTGAAAACCAGATGATAAAGATAACAAAGCTGAGTGAGTGTCAGTACTGCGGCTAACTATTCGAGTAGGTTGAAACACCTCAAAACGGACATAAGCCAGTGTCCTATTTGGGGCTGCGGGTTCAACTGGTCGTCGCAACACTTTAGTTATTTTATAAACTGGAGTG
>CAZNCJ010000118.1:0-4106 GCA_964571595.1 uncultured Caulobacterales bacterium
GCCATTCTTGATTTCGCAGATGCGCTAATTTTCGTTATGGCTATCCCCAATCTTATCGGGCTTTATATTCTGGCCCCTGAGATCAAGCGTGATCTGAAAGACTATTGGGATAAGCGTCCAAGCTAACATTCCTGAAAGAAGCTCTCTTATTTAAAGTGCATTGGAATGTTTGAAGGCCCACATTTCAGTTTGAGACACTGTCGGATTTGTGATGCAGCTTACTGGTTTTGGTAATTGATAAATTTTAAATATCTTATAGTTTGATTTCAAGATTGGACTTGGCGGATTTCCCGTTAGGGAGAAATAAGCGAGTTTTTTTATGGGAGCTAGGCTTATGTTGGATTCTCTTAAAGTTGAACCAAAATCAGGCGGACTTTTTGTTCAGGACAAAACACGCAAGATAAGCCTACATCCTTTATGGATCAGAGAACGTGTACGGGATGAAAGGGTTTTTGACCCCCTTAATAATCAACGCCTGTATGAACCCTCTGAGCTTCCTGCAGAGATGGAAATCACACGCGTCGTCTCGCATAATGATAATCAGATCGAATTAGAGTTTAGCGATGGTGAGCATTTATCTGTTCCGCTCTCCCGGTTGTTAAAAGAAATTGGCTGGATTGAAGATGCAGAAGCCCCACCAACGCCCAAGAGCTGGACTACAGCACTAAAAGATAGACCGATAGCGGATTGGGCGGAACTGGACGATCCTGTAGCGCTTAAAAATATGTTGGAAGGCTTTTTGCGCTACGGCTTTTGTATCATGCAAAATACCCCTGCAAATCGGGGCGACCTCTTAAAATTAGCGGGTCGTTTTGGCTATGTACGCGATACCCATTGGGGCAAAATCTTCAATGTCGAAAAGAAAGTAAATGCAACGGATGTCGCTTATACGGATTTGGCTTTGCCCTCGCATACCGATAATCCTTACCGCGAGCCAGTCCCCGGACTGCAATTCTTGCATTGCCTAGCCAATGAAGTCGCAGGCGGATATTCGACATTGGTTGACGGTATAGCGATTACAGAAAGATTGGCCGAGGAAGAACCAGAGCAAGCCGCATTACTAGAAAAAATCAATGTCAGGTTTCGTTATGAAGGGCCTGCGGCCATTTTGGAAACCAATGCCCCTATGATAGAGCGTGATCACCGCGGGATTGTCTATCGTGTGCGTTTAAGCTCTAGACTGGATTATGTGCCGGCTCTGGATAAAGCCACTCTGGATTTGTTTTATGCAGGCCGGCGGCGCTTATATGAGCTCTCCAATGATCCGGAGTTCCAAATCACTTTCCCTTTCCGCAAAGGCACGCTCCTGATGATGGATAATTACCGCCTTTTACACGGTCGGACTGCCTTTGATAGCACGAAAGGATATCGTCATTTGCAAGGCTGTTATACGGATCATGACGGCGTCACAAGCCTCTATCGTATGCTGGCAAATGGCTGCCAACTGACAGCCGTTCCTTCCGAGGAATAAAACCCGTTCAGCCCTGCTTGGAAGGGCCAGACAGGCGGATTTTACGAGTAATATTTCTTGTCCCGAAACCCCTCAAAGCTATATTTTGCAAGCTTTTCATTCTATGGTGAGAGAAAATTTTCGGCTATATAACATCAGGTAATTACGGTCATACGCTTGGCGGGGCGATTGGTTTGGGATATGTACCGACTTTAGGCGAGAAGCCAAAATCCATCTTGGCCTCTGAGTATGAAATCGAAATTGGGGGCGGCGTGTCAAAGCCAGTGCGAGCTTGAAACCCATGTATGACCCAAGTTCAAAACGCGTTAAGGCCTAAGCCTTTTAATTTTAGGAGACGATAGTGACATCAAGCCCGTCAACCCAAGCCCCGATAGACACTCTCATGCCCGGAAAATACGGGCCAGAAAGCGTGCTTGAAACCCAGCGTTCCTATATTGATGGTGGATATGTTTCCAATGCATCCGGTGATAGTTTTGCGATTTATTATCCCGGGGATAATCATAAAATTTGCGACGTTGAAATTGCAGGACCGCCTGAAATTGAGACAGCCGTAAAAGCTGCCAAAAAGGGCTTTGAAATTTGGCGTAAAACCCCCGCAGCTGAGCGCTCTAAAATATTGAGGCGCGCAGCACATATACTGCTTGAGCGGAATGCTGAACTGGCCGAGCTTGAAACTCTGGATACGGGCAAGGCTATTGCTGAAACTGCCGAAATTGATATTATCGCAGGGGTTGAGGTGCTTGACTATTATGCCGGTGTCGCCCCGACTTTGCATGGTGAGCATATTGATCTACCGCCAAGTGCATTTGCAACTGTGCGCCGTGAACCTATCGGTGTGTGCGTCGGGATTGGGGCGTGGAATTACCCGATTCAAATCGCGCTTTGGAAATCAGCAGCGGCGCTGGCCTGCGGCAATAGTTTTATCTTTAAGCCTGCTGAGCAAACACCATTATCTGCTCTAAAACTGGCGGAAATATATACGGAAGCCGGATTGCCCGACGGTGTGTTTAATGTGCTTCAAGGTGCAGGTGAGACAGGCGCGGCCCTTATCGAGCATCCCGGCGTGTCCAAGGTCAGCTTAACGGGTTCTGTGCCAACAGGTAAAAAGGTGATGGCTGCTTGCGCGGCCCAACTTAAAAAAGTGACATTGGAACTGGGCGGCAAATCTCCGATCATTGTTTTTGACGATGCGGATTTTGAGAGTGCGTTGAACGCAGCGCTCTTTGCTAATTTTTATTCCAGCGGTCAGGTTTGCTCAAACGGGACGCGGGTCTTCGTTCAAGAGGGGTTGTATAAGAGCTTTGTGGACGCGCTAAAGGCCCGCACTGAAGATATTGTCGTGGGCGATCCGTTTAACCCTACTACCCAATTGGGGCCTTTGGTTTCTAAAGTTCATTTTGATAAAGTCGCCAGCTATATGCAGGCGGCTAAAAAAAGCGGGGCCAGACATATTTGCGGTGGTGAGACCTATGAGTCCGGTCTCTTGTCCAAAGGTAATTATATCAGCCCCGCGGTTTTCGCCGATTGCGAGGACGGGATGGACTTTGTGACAGACGAGATCTTTGGCCCGCTCATGGCCGTCTTGCCATTTAAGAGTGAGGCGGAAGCTTTAGAGCGCGCCAATGCTACCGAATTTGGTTTGGCTGGTGCCGTGTTTACAACAGACTTTGCCCGCGCGCACCGCGTCGCCCAAGACATTCAGGCCGGAACCGTCTGGATAAATGATTATAATGCCTTGCCGGCTTCTGTGCCATTTGGCGGATATAAACAATCAGGTATGGGCCGTGAAAATGGTAGTGCAGGGATTGAACCTTATACGCAATTAAAAATGATCTATGCCAATCTCGGAGAAGTCGAAGCGCTGTATTAGGGTCTGTTGAGGAGCTGACAATTCAAGTTGAAGCGGAGGGTAAAACCGCTATAGCTCTCTTATGAGAAGATTATTGATGATGGCGGCGCGTATTTTAGGACCTATCCTGCTAACGCGATTTCTAAGACGCAAAAAGACGAAGCGCGCCTCAAATGAGATGCAGACTCACAATGCGCGGGCTGAAAATACGCTCGAAAGTAACGACCGATCATAGGCCTGTAACAGCAACATCATTTTCTTAAAAAGTGGACGGCTCTGCTTTGTGGAAAATACATTCATAAATCCGTCATAGCCTGAAGGCTTTATCCGCTTAATGTGTTCGGTTTCTTTAAAAGACATAATGTGTCCTGCCGAGTTTATGTGCAAATGCCCCACCAATACCGAAGATGCTCATGCCAGAGAGTAGAGCTTTGCGCGAGACAGGATTAGCTGGTGGGTGTATATGTCATGTCTCCCCCTTTTTGTCGCGACGATTTAGTTTTTAAATTCTTCCTATAATGAAAATACCCATAACTAGAGTTGAGGCCATAAGGGCTGTCATAAGCGTCATGGCAATGATCGGCTTTATGCCAATAGATAACACGCCTTTGATATCTGTCTTAATGCCGATTGCGACAAGCGAAACGCAGAGTGCCCAATAGGCAAATTCATTGCCGATATGTGTTATCTTTTGGGGCACAAGACCTAAACAACTTAATATCGCTAAAACGACAAAGACCACGAGAAAGGGCGGTGCATTGGCGCGAATTTTTGCGCTCATATTCG
>CAZNCJ010000119.1:0-4084 GCA_964571595.1 uncultured Caulobacterales bacterium
GGAGCCTTTATCCGCCCTGAAAACGAATTGGATTATCTTGAAGAACCCGATATTTTTCACGACATTTTCGGACATGTCCCCCTTTTAGCGAATCCCGTCTTTGCCGAATTTATGCAGGCTTACGGCCAAGGCGGTCAAAGAGCCCTTGAGCTTGGCCAGCTCCATAACCTCGCCCGCCTTTACTGGTACACTGTGGAGTTCGGACTTTTAAAGACGAAAGATGGGTTAAGAATATACGGGGCGGGCATTGCCTCATCTGCCAAAGAAAGCGTCTTTAGCCTAGAAGATAGCTCACCCCACCGCATCGGTTTTGATCTTAAAAGGGTCATGCGAACAAAATATATTATCGACGATTTTCAGCAAACCTATTTTTGCATCCATAAATTAGAGGACTTACTGACCGCCTGTTATCAAGATTTCGGGGAAATTTACACAGAGCTACGTGGCCTGCCCGATATTGAAGCAGACGCACTTATTCCAGGCGACCAAATCATCCACCGCGGTACGAAAAAATATTTCACCCAAAACACAGCCGCGCCAGCAAACGTAATATCCTAGAAATGGAAAACCCCATGTCACAGCTTTTTGAAAATCCTGCAAAACTTGATGGTTTTGAATTCATCGAATTTTCTGCCCCAGAAAAAGGGTTTCTCGAACCGGTTTTTGAAACTATGGGATTTGAGAAAATCGCCCATCACCGCTCAAAAGATGTCGCTCTGTGGCGCCAAGGCGGTATTAATCTGATTACCAATTACGAACCGCGCTCAGCCGCTTGGTATTTCGCAAGAGAACACGGGCCTAGCGCTTGCGGTATGGGGTTTCGTACACAAAATGCCAAACAGGCCTATACACATTTACTGGAACAAGGCGCGGAACCCATCGCCAATGCCCCCGGCCCGATGGAATTACATATTCCCGGCATTCGCGGGATTGGAAACTCGATCATTTATCTTATTGACCGTTATGATGATGCGGGGGACGGCCTGACAATATATGATATTGATTTTGAATTTTTACCAGATGTCCCGCGCCGTCCCAAAGGGTGCGGCTTTACAAAAATCGACCATTTAACCCATAATGTTTACGGGGGGCGTATGGCCTATTGGGCAGATTTTTACGAAAAGCTGTTTAACTTTCAGGAGATAAAATATTTCGATATTAAGGGCGAATATACGGGCCTGACCTCGAAGGCCCTTAGCGCACCGGACGGGAAAATCCGTATTCCGCTCAATGAGGAAGGCCAAAGCGGCGGCGGTCAGATAGAAGAGTTTTTACGGGCATTTAACGGTGAGGGCATTCAGCATATCGCCCTTATTTGTGATGATCTGCCCGCTTGTTATGACAAGCTCAAACAAAAGGGTGTCCCGTTTATGAGCCCGCCGCCAGATAAGTATTACGAGATGTTGGAGACACGCTTGCCTGGCCACGGAGAAGCGGTGCAGGACTTACAATCACGCGGGATATTACTGGACGGTAGCACGCAAGGCGGCACGCCGAGATTATTATTGCAAATATTCGCCGAGCCGCAGATCGGGCCTGTATTCTTTGAATTTATCCAGCGCAAAGGCGATTATAAGGACGGTTTCGGTGAAGGTAATTTCAAGGCCCTTTTCGAATCGATCGAACGCGACCAGATCGAGCGCGGTGTTCTGGCCCATGACACAAAGGAACCAGCCTGATGACAACACCTAAATTACACGGCGTGCATCATGTGGCCTATCGGTGCAAGGATGCCAAAGAGACAGTAGAGTTTTACACACGCACGCTTGGCATGACATATGTCACGGCATTTTCTGAAAATCACGTCCCGTCTACGGGCGAATATGACCCCTATATGCATGTGTTTCTGGATGCCGGGAATAATAATATACTCGCCTTTTTTGAATTGCCCGAACAGCCGGAAATGGGAAAAGACCCCAATACGCCCAAATGGGTGCAACATCTGGCTTTCAGGCTGGGGTCCGAAGCAGATCTACTTTCGGCTAAAAAACATCTCAAGCAATTAGGCATTGCTGTGATTGGGCCGACACATCACGGCATATTTAAATCTATCTATTTCTTTGATCCCAATGGCCACCGCCTCGAGCTTGTCTCTGATATTGGAACACCCGCGCAAATGGCCGAATTACAGAGCATAGCGCCCGAAATGTTAGAGGAATGGTCAAGGACGAAACAAGCCCCAAAAGGCGCGGCGTGGCTTCACGAAAACAATGATGATGGGGCCTGATAATAGGACATGAGGAAAGATAATTTATGAAACTTGCATCTTTAAAACATGGACGTGACGGCAAGCTGGTGATCGTATCACGCGATCTGTCCAAAGCCGTTTTAGCCACAGATATAGCCCCAACACTGCAAGCCGCTTTGGATGATTGGCAGACACTCGCACCGCAATTAGCAAAACGCTCTGATCAGTTAAATGCCGGCACGCTTGAGGCTTTTGACTTTGTCCAGCAAAATTGCGCCTCGCCGCTGCCGCGAGCTTATGCCTGGATGGATGGTTCGGCCTATCTCAATCATGTCGAGCTTGTACGTAAGGCCCGAAATGCCGAAGTGCCGGAGAGCTTTTATTCTGATCCCCTCATGTATCAGGGCGGCTCGGATGTTTTTATCGGCCCTCGCGACCCTATCGTGGCAGAAAATGAAACTAACGGCATAGATATGGAAGCCGAGATTGCCGTGATTACCGATGATGTCCCCATAGGCGTGACGCCGGTTAAAGCCAGCGATCATATCAAGCTGGTGATGCTGGTAAATGATGTCTCTCTGCGCGGACTTATTCCAAATGAGTTGCGTAAAGGCTTTGGCTTTGTTCACGGCAAGGGCGCCTCGGCCTTCTCCCCTATTGCGGTTACGCCAGATGAGCTTGGCCACGCATGGGATGATAACACGATCAACCTGCCCCTTAATGTCGACTATAATGGCAAACCTTTTGGGAAAGCCAATGTCAAAACCGATATGACCTTTAATATGGCGGAGCTGGTCGCCCACGCTGCCAAAACGCGGGAGTTATGCGCGGGCGCGATTATTGGCTCTGGCACGGTTTCCAATAAATTTAACGGAGGCGAGGGTAAAAAAATCGAGGACGGCGGTGTGGGCTATAGCTGTATTGCCGAAATCCGGATGATAGAAAAAATCCAGACCGGAGAGATTACAACACCCTTTATGTCTTTTGGCGATAGTGTCGGTATTGAAATGTTTGACGCGAACGGTCTTTCAATCTTTGGACGTATTGAAAACGAAGTGAAGAAATATAAAGGGCATCAAGACAGGTGATCACACTTTACGGATATTGGCGATCTTCGGCGAGTTACCGCGTGCGTATTGCGCTTGCCATTAAGGGCATTCCCTATAAACAGGAAGCCGTAAACTTAAAGACAGGGGCGCATAAAGAACGCTCGCACCTAACGCGTAACCCGCAAGGTGTTCTGCCCGTCTTAGAGCTTGAAGACGGGACATATCTGAACCAGTCTCTGGCCATCATCGACTATCTGGAAACACGCTATCCGGGCAATTCTCTTTACCCGCAAGACCCTGTCGTGAAATCCAAAGTCTTGGCTGCCGCCCTCATAATTGCGGCAGATATTTCGCCGATACAAAACCTGTCCGTTTTAAATCATATAAGCGACATATATAAGGCGGACACTCACGCCAGAGCCGTCTGGGCCGCCCATTGGATTGAAAACGGCTTTGAAGCCATTGAAAAATTACTCAGCGAGAACAAGCAGGATTTCTATCTCTATAACACGCCGACTTTGTTTGAAACCTGTCTTGTCCCCCAAGTCTATAATGCCAGAAGGTTTGGCGTGGATCTGCAAAAATTCCCTCACATTAACAAACTGGATAAAGCCTGCCGCGCGCTGGCGCCCTTTAAGCTCGCGGCCCCAGAAAATCAGACTGATTTGGTCTTATTCCCCCAGTAGAGTTATGACTTTCACACCGATTGCGGCAATCACAGGCGGTAGCCTCTGCCGCAACACTACCATAACCCTCAACAGGGGATACGCCTAGCTTTTGGTCACATCAAAACCGTAAAGCCAATCCATTCTTTGGTGTACAATAAAGGAAGCAAGTTTGCTGGCCA
>CAZNCJ010000120.1:0-3927 GCA_964571595.1 uncultured Caulobacterales bacterium
AAGTCTCCCTTAGCCTAGCCCAAACTCTGAGCAATAGGTGCTGACTTCAGACAGCGCGATCATTATACCGAGCTTGAGCCAATCCTGTGCGCCGGTAAGAAGGCCAGCATAAAATCTCGGAGCGCCTGTCTGCGTTTCAGACCATAGATAAGCATCGCTTGCACCGATTTTCTTCCAAAGCCGTTCCGATACATATTCTGCGTAAGTTTGACCCGTTTTGTCTTTTAAAGCCTTGCGCATAAAGGCGCCGGCAATTTGGTAATTCACATTTGAATAATCAAAGACTGGATTGTCGTCTGCTATATCGGCCGATAAAGCCGTGCGTTCAATTTTACCGCCCAGTAAGAGGTTGAGCGATTTTAGCGATGGCGGAGACATCGGAAAACGTTCCAGCCCTGATTGGTGTGTGAGCATGTCCCGAAGGCTAAGCGCCGCAACGGCCCTGTCGCCTAGCGTGGGGAGATGGGTTGATAAAGGCTCGTCGAGATCAAAGATTTCATCGGCTTCCATCATAGATGCAACAAGTCCGAGAACGGATTTATGTAAGGAAAAGGACTTGCTTAGATCAGTCGGTGAAATCCCGTCTGCATATTTTTCCAAGACCAGCACGCCGTCATGCCAGATGAGAAGGGCTTTGCCGCCAGTGTTTTCCCAATTCTCAAGAGTTTCTAAAAACTGATCATTTGGCAAATTTGCGAGCGGAATATTTTTTGGAGAAGTGGCCCCTTTGATAATCTGTCTGGGGTGTTGGCGTTCAGTATAATAGGCATCAAAACCGCCTTCCTGCCACCCCCGCATATTTTTAACCAGCGTCCAGTTAAAAGCTGCAAAAATGCCGCCCAATATGAGCAAAGTCAGACCAAGCCCGAATATGATTTTTACGACAAGGGATAAGGCTTTCATGCTTAGCCCCTATAAAGATCTTAAATATTGGCTCACATCGTCTTCAGAGACGACATCTCCGTATTTCGCATTCATGTCAAAGAGATTGGCTTTGTGTGGGTCGATGTGGCGATCACCGCAGGCTTGCTCAGCGATAATCGGGCGAAACCCATAAGAAGAGGCGTCCACACATGTCGCCCGCACGCAGCCCGATGTGGTGAGGCCGGTTAAAATTACTGTGTCTATTGAAAGCGCTGTGAGGGTAGAGGAAAGTGATGTCCCAAAAAAGGCGCTTGGATATTGTTTACTGATTACAATGTCCTTTTGCGTAATCTCTAATCCCTTAGGCCAACCATTTGTCGGGCTGTCAGGTAAGAAATTTGTCAGCGGTTTGGCTTTTTTGAAAAACACACCCCCTGTAATGCCTTTCGGGTCATAAACGACATTTGTGATAATAACGGGTATGTCTTTATCATGGGCAATGGCCCGCAGGCGCAAAGCTGAGTCTAGTGCGGATTGCGGGTTGGCGTAAAGATCATTTTCGGGCTGGAAATAAGCCTCGACAAAATCAATCAATATTAAGGCCGGGCGCTTGCCATAACCGAGCTTGTTATCATAAACCCCGGCGTAATTATCTTGTTGGTCTTGCGCCATAATTAACCTTAGCTTTTCGGGGCCGGTTGAGCGAAATGATCTTGGGCATTTTCCAGATACCACGCGGCCAGTTCTTCACGTGTGCACCACCAAATATCTTCTAGGGATTTGGCATAGTCCAAAAATTCCGTAAGATATGAAGTCAGGAAGGCGCGGCCTGATACATGCGGATGTGTGCCAAGGTTCATAATACGTCCAGTCTGTGCGCCTTCTTCATATAAGACACGTAGTTCTTCTCTGAGTATATCTGCAACTTCTTGGCGGCTATGTCCACGGCGTGTTATTAAGGTGAAATCATTTATTTCGTTAGAATAAGGCGTGGCGACAATAGGGCCTGCCTTTGTATGGATAAGATAAGGCTGATCATCATTTAAGAGATCGCAATAAAAACTGAGACCGTTCTCGGCTAAAATTTGCGCCGTATTGACGGTGCTACGTAAGGAAGATGAGAGCCAGCCCTTAGCTTTACGGCCAACATATTTTTCGTATTGGGTGAGTGTTTTGGAAATCACTTCGCGCTCAGTGTCTATATCAAAAGCGTGTTTCCAGAGAAGCTCACCCTGTTCCCAGTTATGGGCGACAATCTCGCAATCCCGCTCAAGAGCGGCTTCAATCATGGCATAACGCCGATCAAATGTGACGGCATTCGTCGTGCAAGATGGCTTCACACCATATTTATCCAGCGCGTCAAACATGCGAAATACGCCGACGCGTTGCCCGTATTCCCGCCATGTATAATTTGGCATATCCGAGACATTGCCGGGCAGGGCATTAGGCAAAACGGCCGGCCCGCCTGCGTAATAAGGCTCGGAGCTCTCCTTGACCATGTCCCATGTTTCAAGATTAAAGGAGATGATCAGGGCAACCCGTTTGCCTCCGGGAAATATAAGCGGTTTTCGCTTGTTAATTGGGACATAATCATAATGAAGCATATTAGTGATCCGAGAGTAGCCGCCCAAGGCCGCGTATTTGTTCTGTAAATCCATTGGCGCGCAGGGCATGCCAATAGGTCGCTGCATTAATCGCAATGACAGGCTTGTTTAACCATTTTTCCGCCTCAGCTGCAACGCGCACACATGCTAGGTTGGTTCCGCATTGGACAATCGCATCAGGTTCGAGCTGATTAAGCTCCATAATAGCCGCGCGCATTTTCTCTTCGCTTTCATGAGCGATAAGCATGGGGCTTTTACTCTTAAGCCGATGACATCCTTCAGACCGTAGCGTAAGTTATAAAGTTGTCGGACTGAATATCCTTTATTACCTAAGTATTCAAAGAAGTCGATTTCGTCAAAATCTGGTCCTCGGTATAAAACGCTATTGCTCCCCTTATAAGGTAGTTTCTTTGCTGTAAGTTTTTCTGCATCAATTAATTTAGTCTTAGATGCTTTTGTTTGTTTTTCCATTTGGCGACTCCAATAATGGGGCGCAAATTAGGCACGAGTTTACCCATAGCGAAAAAGCTTTCACTTGACTTTTTGTATGGGTGTAGTAGACAGAAATTGACTTAGAGATTTCTTGTCTCAACTACGGGCCCGGTTTTACAGAACCGGGTTCGCGTCGTTTTACGCGGTTGAAAAATAAATTATCTACTTGTTAAATTTACATAGCGCCCTCCATGAAAAAGAAGTCAGCCATGATGTAGCTGCATCGTTTGAAGGCGTAATTTCACCTTTTCGTGGCTGTACTATTTGAAGGTAGTCGCGGCCTTTTTGCCTAGTTGTTTTTAATCCTAAGCCCCCATTTGAATCACAAACAACATTAAAACCACGCCAACCAACAATTTCAAAATGGTCGACTTGAAACGTACAATGTTCGATATTTTCAAATGGATCCCTTAAGATCCAAATAGACGGCGCATTCATTTTCTCAGTATCCTTAGCTGCCCAAAATTGGACAAAAATTCAAAGACAACAAAACTGACCTGAAACCACTCGATATTGAGAGCTGTGTAGACGGCGCGCCAACACCATATTGTCTATACAGCTTGAATAAAATTCTGCGTTGCGTTTTGACAACACTTACAGATACTTCAATTCAAATTGAGTTTACTCCAAATTAAAAAAAGAATCAAGAAATCCTCTACAAGTGCCGAATATCGACAAGTGTTCATTCTGGGGTATGATTTTTAATATCAATTAATCTGTAAAAGAGAGCGGTTTTATGAATTATGACCCGAGACTTGAAAATTATCCTGAATAAATAACTTTTAACCTGCTGATTTATATTAATTAATTCTAGCTGCTAAGGATAACAATCATCTAAGGATAATAACTTATTGTAAAATATTGAAAGAAGCCAGCCAATACTAATCGGTTCTCATTTACCCAGTGAATATAGGCCATGCAGAAATAAGGATATTACTCAATCAATTATTGACATTCTAAGTGTCAA
>CAZNCJ010000121.1:0-3811 GCA_964571595.1 uncultured Caulobacterales bacterium
GACATAAGCCTAATAGCGAGCGGCCCAACTGCTGATATAATGGGGGTCGTAAAGTGATTTGCTGTAGTGATCTTTCAGATCAAGCATAAGCGCGCTCCATTCCTGCTTAGCCTCAGCAAGTCGTTCATTTGCTAAATCTCCCTTACGTAAATTTAGGGATTGACCCAGCGTCTGCAAACGGGTCTGTAATTTTTCTGACTCAGGATAGCGGCTATAAAGTTGACCGATTTCGTGTCGCAGCCCCGCCAGCATGAAACCCTTCACCTTTGGGGCGTAATCCGTCTTGAGTTCAGTTAAATGGTCAAATCCGTCTGATATGACTGAGAGTTTATAATCCAGTAATTCCTCTGCTTTGAGCACAGGATTAGCCCCGCATTTTTCATCATCAAGCGCGCGAATATAAGCCAACAGGCCTGATAAAACTTCCGGTTCCGGTGTTGGCCCTGTAAACTCCTTGGTGATCAACTTTACGACAAGGTTTTCAAGATCAAGTTTTTGCGGGTCGTGATCTACGCCGTGTATATCATCTGAAAGGGACGGGATGGGAGATGGATTAAAGACTTCGTCCCCAAGACTGTCGCTAAAATGAAAATTGGTGACGTCGGCCGTTCCTGGCGTTTCCGACAGACCTAGAATAAAGAAGTTTTCGTGGGTTTGGCCCTGAGAATGGCAGGCCTGACATGTTAGCCCGCGCCGCGTAGCTTGACCGCCCAGTAGAAACGGGGAGCGGAAAGCCGTACGTCCCAAGAGAACTTCAGGGTTCTTAAGGTCAAAAGTCGACAGACACTCTGCCGGGGCTTCAGACAGGATCTTTATGGGATCACTGTCTGGTTTAACCCACCGCAGAATGTCTGGCGGTTTTGTGTCTTGTAGGTTTTTTGTGGGCGCACAAGCTACAAGACACGGTGTTATAAGACTTGCAATGAAGCCTATGGCAAGGCGTTTACAATCCATCCGCGTAGCTCATCTTCTTCGATACATCCAAAGCTACAGATTGTTTCAAGTTTAGCCAATTGTGTTTGGGCCAGCTCGATTTCGCCTGTTTCAACATAAAGTTCACCAAGATATTCATTAGCACCTTTATGGTTCGGGTCAACATCTAGCGCCATTGCGTAATATGTTTTGGCAAGATCGTAATTGCCTAATTTACGTTGGCTATAACCCATATAGGTTGTGATATCAGGATGTGGACCTACTGCAGCTTGCGTGAGGGCAAGATCGTTAAAGGCCGTCTTATATTCACCGCGATTAATAAGGCTCACAGCTGCAAAATATTGCGTATCAGCACTATCGGTTGAATATGGTGAAAGTGAGGACACTTTCGTTGCACCGCCAGCCATGGCCGTCTGAATGTCCGTTAGCGCTTTCTGGATACGGGTTGAATTTGCACATCCATTACACGTGGCTTGGGCCTCATTTAAATTCGCGATAACTTCTTGAGCTTTATCAGCCTTATTAGTTTTGGCATAAGCCACGCCTAATTGACCGTGAGCCTCATATAAATCTGGCTGATAACGGGCTGCATTTTTAAAATAACGTACGGCACTTTTATGCTTATCACGTCCGACTTTCGCCACACCCATATAATAATTGGCGCTGGCATTTTTGCGTGTAGCTTTCAAAACGCGACCAAACATACGTTCAGCCTTTTTATATTCTGTCTTTTTAAGGAAGGCGAGGCCGTCTTGATAATCCTGAACGGGATTGTAAGCGACTTGTGGAACACTATTAGAGGACAAACCGCCACCGCCTGTACCGCCACTACCGCCAGCAAGAGCTGGTGTAACAGTCATGACACTTAGAGCTGCTGCCAATACACTTAGCGTTTTCATTGAACTTGTTATTTGCATTTTTCTCTCCATTTATAAAATTTCTTACTTTACCCTTGAACCTTGTGTAGTCAGACAAGAGTCAGTTTTCAAAACACACGCTTTCACATTGTTGTTAGATTTAAATTACTGTATAAGTGAGCATGTCTTTTTATGAACGCCATATACTCCCCCGCCTTCTCGATAAAGCTTGCGGTATCGGCCCCATCACGAAACAACGTCAGAAAATCATACCTCACGCAGAGGGGATTGTGCTTGAGATCGGTATAGGCTCGGGGCTAAACCTACCCCATTATAACTCCGAAAAAGTCAGTAAAATCATAGGTGTTGACCCCGATGAGCATATCTGGAAACGCTCTGAGGCACGGCGCAAGGCCTGCCCGATTGACGTCGAACGTATTGGACTATCAGGCGAGGACATACCGCTTGAAACCAATATGGCAGACAGTGTCGTCGTCACTTATTCCTTATGTACAATCCCTGATCCTGTTAAGGCTCTGGGGGAGATGACACGCATCTTAAAACCGGGTGGACGGATATATTTTTCCGAACATGGACAGGCACCTGATGCAAAAGTTAAGGCTTGGCAGGACCGAATCGACCCTTTTTGGAAGAAACTGGCGGGTGGCTGTCATAGCGGGCGGGATATTCCCGCGCTCTTCAAAAAAGCTGATTTGAAATTTGACACGCTTGAAGAAATGTATGTCCCTGGCCCGAAAGTATTGTCTTATAATTATTGGGGTGTAGCCAAGCCGAGCTAAGGGCTAGGCCCAAACCTCTTGGTGATTTTCACGCACAATCCGATATTTCGCTTTTAATTCCAATAGAGGTGCCAGACCGCTCGTCGTGAAATAGGTCTTTACGCGTTTCTTATCCTTCGCTGATAAAGCCTCATAAGTATCGGTTACACGTTGTAACATGTAAAAATTCATCGGACGCACTGCACATTGTATATCCACCCCGCCATGTGAGAACCCGCCAAAGCCCAAGACATATTGCTGGGGATGAATACTCGCACGCGCGCCTGATACGGGTTCTGACAATTTATCCAATGTCTCAACACACATTTCCAGTTCCGGCAGGAAATATTTAGCAAGATAGCCCCAAACGGGTTCAAGTGTCTCTGGTAGGCCGTCCTTGGTCTTGGCCGTTTTAGGAGAGTAAGACGGCATATCTGAATAATCAGCATGAGGGACATTCATCCGCTCGGTCCAGCGATAGAGGCTGGGGGCATGGTTCTTCATTAGCCCGGCCGGGACTGGATCGCGGCCCAAATGGGCATAAAGCGAACACATCATGCCGTAATCCCCCAAAGTCGGAGCCGCGCCCATGAAATAGGGATGATAGAGAAAATGCTGCTCCAGAATTTCCAATATTTCTATATAACCCCGTTCGACTTCCTCTATTGTGTCCGGCGTAACGCCGAGCAGTGGCAAATAACCGCTAAACTTTTTCATAGTGCCAGCAATCATGTCTTTGACGTCTTGGGGCGCATCCGGGCCTTGCCAGCCGCCAAAGCCGTGCGAGATAAACCCGTCTGTTTTCTCAGGGAAACTCCAGCGGTAATGCATGGCGGGACGGATAAGCCCGTTATCGCCAAAAAGTTCCAATATCAAAGCCGCGATTTTTGCCAGCGGGTCTTCTGGATAGGCTGGCAGTTTCGGGCTCGTATGCGCTTCGAGATAATCAATAATATCGGTCGTATCTTGCACTATCGTCCCGTCCGCCATTTCAATGACGGGGATAATCTGACGCCCGATGACGGGCAGGATATTTGCACGAAAATGCGCGGAGAACGGCGCAATTTCCTCAAACTCTAAGCCTTGCTTGATAAGATAGCTGCGCACCTTCCCCGTAAACATCGAGATTTTAACACCATATAATTTTATCGGATCAGTCATGAATTAGGCGCTCTGATTAGGATATCTTTTTCTTTCGGCGCGTAATTTTGGGCAGGTCGGCATAATTGCCTGGCCGTTTCT
>CAZNCJ010000122.1:0-3804 GCA_964571595.1 uncultured Caulobacterales bacterium
GGCCATGCAGAAATAAGGATATTACTCAATCAATTATTGACATTCTAAGTGTCAATAAATAAGTCTAGAGCATGATAAAACCAATAGAGCTCATGGGTGCGGCCGGTTCTCCTTATACCCGTAAAATGCTGGCGCTAATGCGCTACCGTAAAATTCCCTATCAGATACATTGGACAACAGGTGAGGTGCCAAAGGGATTTCCTAAGCCCAAAGTGGGTTTGCTTCCGACATATTTTCTCCCTAGCAAAGACGGGGAGCTGGAAGCGGTGACAGACTCAACGCCGCTCATCAGGCGGTTTGAAACCGAATATGAAGGCCGCTCTGTTATTCCCGAAAATCCTGTTCTGGCTTTCTTAAATGATCTGATTGAAGATTTCGGGGATGAATGGCTGACCAAAGCCATGTTTCATTTCCGTTGGGCGCATGAAGCGGATTATAAAAATGCAGGGCCTTTGCTGATTTATTGGGGAAGCTCCGTTATTGATGACGCGACCGCGCAGAGCCTTTCAGATCATTTCACAAAGCGACAAATCGACCGGCTTTATGTCGTAGGGTCTAATGAGGTAACAGCGCCGATCATTGAGGCGGCTTATACACGCTTTATCGAAATACTTGATAAGCTCTTGGCGCAAAAAGGCTATGTGCTGGGCGCACGACCTTCGTCGTCGGATTTTGCAATATTAGGCCAAATGACCCAGCTGGCTGTCGTTGAGCCGACATCAGCTAAAATCACGCGGGATATTTCGGCCCGCGTGAGGGCATGGGGCGACCGTATGGAAGATATGTCTGGTCTATCGCCCAAGGAAGATGACTGGTTCGATATGGCGAATATCAAAAAAAATCTAGGGCCATTACTCTTTGAGATTGGCCGGACATATACACCTGTCATGCTGGCCAATGCCAAAGCTGTCATGGCGGGTGAAAAGACGTTTGATACCGAGGTTGACGGTGCGCCGTGGACACAACCCGTTTTTAAATATCAGGCCAAGACATTGGGCTGGATACGTCAGGCATATTTTGATTTAGGCGCTGAAGACCAAAAAGCTGTCGATAGTATTTTAGACGGGACAGGCTGCGAATCCTTATTCCTATCATGAAGCGCCGTTGGAAAATATTGGGCGCTCTTGCGCTGGCGGCTATCATTGGCGGCACATATATCTACCAGAACCGTGTTGAAATAATTCTCAACCGCGTTGCCAAACAGGGCAAAATCGAGGTCGGGCCGACCATGGATATAAACTGGCAGCAAGGCCCCGCCGCACCAAGCCACCAAGCTGGCGAACGTCCGCCCAATATTGTATTTATTCTGGCCGACGATCTGGGCATAAATGATATTTCGACATTTGGCGGCGGGCTGGCAGATGGCAAAATAAAGACACCCAATATAGACCGCCTCGCCAAGCAGGGCGCTATCTTTAACCAAGCCTATGCAGGCAATGCCACATGTGCACCCTCTCGCGCTATGCTCATGACAGGGCGCTACCCAACCCGGACGGGGTTTGAATATACACCGACCCCTCCGGGCATGAGCCCTATGATAGCAATGATCGGTAATGATCTGCGGGCCGAGACAGATAACCCCTTAGAGAAAATTGTTTATACCAAGCCTGATGGGGATGTGCCTGACTTCTACGGCCAAGGTCTGCCATCTGAAGAGATCACCATTGCTGAAACTCTGAAAGAAAAAGGCTATCACGCAGTGCATATCGGCAAATGGCATTTAGGCTTTGAAGACCGCGACGCCCGTAATCAGGGCTTTGATGAATCCTTAAATATGGACGATATGTATTATCTGCCCAAAGGGGACGCAAATGTCGTCAATGCCGAACTGGACTTTGACCCAATAGATAAATTCCTCTGGGCACGCGGGGATTTCGCCAATAGCTTTAATGGCTCTGGGCGCTTTCGCCCCGGCGGTTATCTCACAGATTACTGGACGGATGAGAGCTTGAAAGTGATTGAAGCCAATAAGAACCGTCCCTTCTTTCTCTATCTCGCCCATTGGGGCGTGCATACGCCGCTGCAATCTACCAAGCCTGACTTTGACGCGGTAAGTGCAGAGCTTGGTGATGACGCGCCGCACCGCCTTAAAGTTTACGGCGGTATGCTCCGCGCGCTTGATCGCTCTGTAGGACGCGTCATGGATAAGCTCGAAGAAGAAGGACTGACGGATAATACTTTGGTCGTGTTTTCTTCTGATAATGGCGGGGCGGGTTATATAGGCTTGCCCGGTGTGAACGCACCTTATCGCGGCTGGAAACTCACCATGTTTGAAGGCGGTATCCGTGCGCCCATGTTTGTAAAATGGCCGGCCCGTATAGACGCTGGCACACAGATCGATACGCCTGTTGCTCATATTGACGTTATGCCAACTCTAGCGGCGGCGGCTGGTGCAGAGCTACCCGATGTTAAAATCGATGGCCGCAATATGCTGGCCCTGATCTCGGGGGAGGAGGCGTTTGTGCGCGAAGACGACGCGCTTTATTGGCAGAGCGGCTATCTGCAAGTTGTCCGTGCGGGCGATTGGAAACTCCAACATGAAGGCCGGCGGGATAAAGACTGGCTGTTTAATCTCGCCGTTGACCCGACCGAACAAAATAATCTGGCTGAGATACGTCCCGAAAAACTCGCAGAACTCAAAGCGCTACTGGAAAAACACCAAGCGGGACGTACGCCGTCTCTCTATCCTTACTCTGTGGAAAACCCCGTCCAGATCGACAAAACTTTGGCGGATAAGCCGGCCAAGGATGATGTCGTGGCATGGTGGCCGAATTAGCTATCTATGCAGGGTCATAAAAACTGTTATGAAGGCCTAGAATATATAGTTCTTAAAAATAGAAAAGGCAGTCCCATGAAAACAGCAATTACAGAAATGTGCGGTATTGAACATCCTATCATTCAAGGTGGTATGCATTTTGTCGGATTTGCAGAACTTGCGGCTGCCGTGTCGAATGCAGGGGGGCTGGGGACAATTACAGGCCTGACGCAAAGAACAGCCGGTGATCTGGCCAATGAAATTGCGCGCTGCAAAGATATGACGGATAAACCGTTTGCCGTTAATTTAACCTTCCTGCCAACACTTAACCCGCCAGATTATCCGGCCTATGTCAAAGCGATTATTGAGGGCGGGGTGAAGGTTGTGGAAACGGCTGGTCGCAATCCGGCTCAAGTTTTACCATTTCTCAAAGATGCGGGCATAAAGGTTATCCATAAATGCACTTCTGTTCGTCATGCGCTTAAAGCTCAGTCGATTGGCTGTGACGCCGTTTCTGTAGACGGGTTTGAATGTGGCGGTCATCCGGGTGAGGATGATATCCCGAATATGATCTTATTGCCACGCGCCGCCGATGAGCTGGAAATCCCCTTTGTATCATCAGGCGGGCAGGCGGATGGCCGCTCGCTTGTGGCCTCACTTGCTATGGGGGCAGAAGGCATGAATATGGGGACACGCTTTATCGCCACTCAAGAAGCCCCCGTCCACCAAAACGTCAAAGAAGCTATTGTGAATGCGAGCGAACTTGATACCCGTCTTGTCATGCGGCCTCTGCGGAATACCGAGCGCGTGCTCAATAACGCAGCTGTCGAACGCCTCCTGGAGAAAGAAAAAATGCTCGGCGATAAGATAAAATTCGAAGACATTATCGAAGAAGTTGCAGGCGTCTATCCCAAGATTATGCTCGAAGGTGAGATGGATATTGGGGCTTGGTCTTGCGGTATGGTTGCGGGATTGATCAATGATATCCCGACCTGCCAAGAGCTTATCGACCGGATTATGGGCGAAGCCGATGCGATTATCAATCAGCG
>CAZNCJ010000123.1:0-3773 GCA_964571595.1 uncultured Caulobacterales bacterium
ATTAGCGCGTCTAACGGGTGCCCCTATTTTGCCTTGTAGCTTTGCGATAAAGAACCGCAAACAATTTTCCACGTGGGACCGTTTCGTTTGGCCCCTGCCATTTGGACGCGGTAAAATAATCTGGGGCACACCTGTTTTCATCCCGCCTCAAACAGACGAGACAACACTCGAAGCCATTCGCCTGAAAATCGAAGCGGAAATGAACCTTTTTCTGGCAAAGGCCGATAGCGCGCTTGGGCTTGTGCCAACCGAACCGGAACTCGTAAAAACATGAGCACATCACCGAGCAAACCCAGATCAGATAATACGCTGATCCGCAGCTATTCAGGCGTGACGCGCCTCATGGCGCCGTTTCTGCCTGTCTGGGTAAAGCACAGAGCTTTAAAAGGAAAAGAGGACCCTGCGAGAAGTCAGGAACGTTTTGGTAAAACCGACAAGCAGCGCCCAAAAGGCCCGCTTATATGGATGCACGGTGCCAGTGTCGGGGAAACGACAATGCTTTTACCCCTTATCCAGCGCTTTTTATCCTATAATCCAGATTTACACGTTCTGGTCACTAGCGGTACTCTGGCATCTGCCACTATTATGGCCGACCGCCTCCCTGATCGTGCCTTTCACCAATATGTGCCACTCGATGCCCCCAATGCCGTCAAACACTTTCTCGATCACTGGCAACCGGATATGGCAATATGGGCTGAATCCGAGATTTGGCCAAACCTGATAAGGCTGACCCGGGATCGCAATATACCCATGGCGCTCATAAATGCCCGCCTCAGCGAAGCCTCACTTGAAGGGTGGCGAAAACGGCGGAAATCCGCCGATACCCTATTTGGCTGTTTTGATAAAATTCTGGCGGCTGACGAAAAAACCGCCAATAGTCTTTCCATTTTACTAGGCAAAAACATTGAACCCAGCGGCAATCTAAAAGACGCCGCAGCGCCCCTCCCCTTTAACGCAAAAGAACTAACAAGCATTCAGAAGAAACTTGGCGGCCGGCCCGTTTGGTGCGCGGCCAGCACGCATGCCGGAGAAGAGGAATTGGTCTTATCCGCCCATAAAACACTCCTTGAAGATCACAAAAATGCTCTCCTAATCCTCGCCCCACGACATCCCGAACGCCGCAATGACATTACCGCTTTGCTTGACAAAATGCACCTCCCCTACCGTGTCAGGTCAAAAGGCGAACAACCCATTAATTCAAGCGCGGTTTATCTATTTGATAGTCTGGGTGAAATGGGTTTGGCCTATAGCCTCTCACACATCAGCTTCGTGTGCGGCTCATTGATAAAAGGGCTAAAAGGCCATAATCCGCTAGAGCCCGCCAGATTGGATAATGCTATTTTGACAGGTTCGTATATTTCCAGTTTTGCAGATAGCTATATGTCCATGTTTGCATTTAATGCCGCAGAACGTATATTTAATCCTGCCATGATCGCCCCGACCCTCTCCCAGCTCTTTTCTAATAAGGATGAACGCCTTGCGCGCACTGAGGCGGCTTTGAAGTATTCGCACAGCCGTGATGAAATTCTCGAATTTGTCTGGGACGAAATTTCGCCCTTATTTAAAGGCCGTATATAATGCGCCCGCCCGAATTTTGGCTCAATAAGCATGGCCGCGATAGTGCGCCCATGATACGGCTTTTGCTGACCCCTTTTTCATGGATTTATAGCTGGGCCAGCGCAAGACGTATCCAGACCACACAGAGTTATGATCCGGGTATTCCTGTTATATGTGTCGGCAATGCCACCCTCGGGGGGACGGGTAAAACACCCGTGGCGATCTATCTCCTTAAAAGCCTGCGTCGTCTGGGTATCCAAGCCGTAACCCTCACACGTGGCTATGGTGGTCAGGAAAAAGGCCCCATCATTGTCAATGATAAGCACAAGGCACTAGATGTGGGTGATGAGCCGCTCTTGCTGGCCAAGCACGGCCCTGTCTGGGTCGCAGCAGGTCGGGATGATGGTGCGCGCGCGGCCCGCTCACACGGCGCGTCTCTAATCATCATGGATGACGGTCACCAAAACCCCTTGGTCGAAAAGACATTATCCTTGCTCGTGGTTGACGCCGAAACGGGTTTTGGCAATGGCTGTGTTTTCCCGGCTGGCCCTTTGCGTGAGCCCATTAAGGCCGCACTTGAGCGCGCAGATGCTGTTATACTGATGAAGCCCTATAAGGATTTCACCATTGATAAGGAGTTAAAACAGCAGCTAAAGGGCAAAATATCTATCTCGGCCTATCTCGCCCCCCAAGCCCCGCCGCCAAATGGTAAATTATATGCCTTTGCCGGGATAGGCCGTCCCAATAAGTTTTTTGATGCCCTCCGCCGTAACGGCGCTGATCTTGTCGAAGAAATTCCCTATGCCGACCACTATAAATATAAGGAAAGCGATGTGGAAAACCTCTTCATGCTGGCGACTGAATATGGGGCCAGCCTGATTACCACCGAAAAAGACCATGTACGCCTGCCCGGCGGATATAAGCGCGGTATTCACGCGTGGCCCATCTCTGTTGTCTTTGAGGACGAACTGACCTTACGGCGCCTACTCCATAGCCTGATTGAGCGTGCGCGCGACATTCAGACAGGTCATTAGAGAGCTGGAATTTGCCGCAAAGCCCCTCACAGCCGCGCTCAGAGATTTCCTTTTCCAGAAAGCTGGCCTGGCGGTTGGAAACACTGGCTTATGATAGTGTCAGCCTACTGCTTAGGCTTTTACCATTTCGTCTGGCCTCAAAATTGGGCAGCTGTCTGCTACGCCTGATCGGGCCGCTAAGCTCTAAACATAAAATCGCCAAAACGGGTATAGACATTGCCTTTCCTGATCTTTCAGAGACTGAGCGCGCGCACATCCTCAGAGATCAATGGGGTAATTTGGGGCGCACATTTGCCGAGTTTCCTCTCATGCACCGTATCAAGGCTTTCGCCCCCGGCTCACGGGTTTCTATTACGGGGATTGAGCATTTGGAACGCCACCATCCCGCCATTCTTATTTCCGGTCATTTTGCGAATTGGGAAGTGATGGCCACCGTCCTCACCCAGTCCTCCCAGACCGTCAGGATAACCTATCGCAAGCTCAATAATCCTTATATGGACGCGCGGATTATCAATCAGCGGCAAAAATACGGTACGAAATTCCTTGTACAAAAATCCACGCACCGAGGGGGGCGTGAATTATTTTTAGCCCTGCAAAATAATGAGGGCATTGCCATATTAAACGACCAAAAATTCAATGAAGGGATTGCCCTGCCCTTTTTTGGCACCGAGACAATGACGGCAACGGGTGCCGTGCGTCTGGCCTTAAAAACTGGCCGCCCGATTGTCTCTATGAGTGTGACGCGCCAAGGTTCGAAATTTGAGGTTACGATCAACCCGCCATTTGAACTTGAAATTACGGGAGAGCGCGAAGCGGATGTCAAAGCCGGCGTGGGGCAAATTCTGGATTTTACCGAAAGTTATATTCGCGCCAATCCCGGCCAGTGGTTCTGGACGCATCGGCGCTGGCCCAAACATCACTATAAATCCTCGCAAAAGGTCTAATTCTCGTCGCCGGGCCACTGTGTTAAAAGCTCTGGGTCAAGATTGCGGTTACGCCATTTCAACCGCCAGCACAGATGCGGGCCTGTCGAGCGCCCGCGCGAGCCTATCGTTGCGATTTGCTCACCCTGTTTGACGATTTGACCCGGTTCAACAAGAATTTCGTCTGTATGCAGATACATTGAAATCAAACCCTGACCATGATCCAGCAAGACCATCGCCCCTTCAAAATAGAGATCAT
>CAZNCJ010000124.1:0-3726 GCA_964571595.1 uncultured Caulobacterales bacterium
TATGCAACATCAAAAATGGTCACGGGTTGAGACGTTATTTCATGCGGCTATGGAAAAGCCGAATGATCGGCGTATGGGTTACCTCAAAGATGTGGCCGAGAATGATAATGAATATACGCATGCCTTAAAGCTTGTCCGCGCGGCAGAAATGTCTGCTGATTTTATGAGTACATCCATTGGACTGGAGGCTTTTACGCCGTCTCTTAAGCGAGGGGATGATATGGGGCCTTGGCGTGTGGGCGAGGTGATTGGCTCTGGCGGTATGGGCGAGGTTTATAAGGTGAGCCGCCGCTCTGAGAGTTTCGAACAAATTGGTGCCTTAAAGCTTGCGCGGACAAAGGATTCGAAATATCTTCGGCGTTTCGAGTTAGAACGTCGATTATTAGCTAAGCTCGAACATCCCAATATTGGACGCCTGATTGATGGAGGCCAGACGGCTCAGGGCGATCCCTATATGGTGATGGAATATGTTTCGGGTCAACCTTTGACTACTTATGCGGCTGAGAAAAACATCTCTAAAAAAGATCGCCTGAATTTATTCTCTCAGCTTTGTAGAGCTGTTGCCCACGCACATGGCCGTTTAGTTTTGCATAGAGATATTAAACCCGCCAATATTTTGGTGGGGGAGAATAATCAGATAAAGCTCATCGATTTCGGCGTGGCAGGCAATATTGATGAAGAGGGTAATGCGGCTGATGCTGCGCCGCTCACACGGGCCTATGCCGCACCTGAACAGCTTAAAGGTCAGGCGGTGTCTGTCGCGACAGATATCTATGCACTGGGTTGTGTGTTGCATGAGCTATTGACAGGCAAACGCGCATCTAATGCTCAGGATATAGACGGATCGCTTTCTGAGGATTTAAAAGCGATTATTAGCAAGTCTATGCAACTGAAACCATTGGAGAGATATGAGTCCGTCGCGTCATTACAGACCGATATTGCGCATTTTCAAAACGCTGAACCTGTCGCAGCTCGCGCAGGCGGGAGAGGTTATAAGTTCAGTAAATTCATTGCGCGCAATAAATATGCCTCTATTGCATCCGGACTGTTTTTAGCCGCCGTTACCGTCGGATTTATTGGGACTTATTCGCAGATGAAAGAGGCGCAAAGCGCAACTCAAGCGGCGCAAGACGCGGCTTTAGAGCAAGAGTTTGAGGCCCGAACAGCCTCTGGCTTTCGGTATGGATTGCAGACGCTCTATGGCGGGAGTGCTGATGAAGGTGATGAAATTGATCCTGACATTTTAGATGCGTCTATGCTGAAGTTAACTGAAGAAGCGAAAGTTAATTTTGATGGCTCTGATTTGGATCAGGCCTTTTTGCTCTATAGTATAGGGAAACATTTTATGAACCGATATGATTTTCAAAAAGGCGCTGAATTATTAGAGCCATTACTTAAAATAAATCCAGAGTCCTCTGATATTTTGGAAGCGCTTTACATGGAAGGTAAATCCGATTTAGGGCGGTGTTACACTGAAATTGGAGAGACAAAACAAGCCTTGAAAATCTTCAAAGAGCTAAATAAAGAACGTCAATTATATGAAGGGTATCTTTATGATATTGGCCATGTTCAAGATATGGGGAACATAGCTTGGATCACGAAAACAGAATCTGATAAGGCTGAAACTATCCGCGTTATCAAAGAAGCTCTGAACCGGACTGAGGTGGTGGATAAAAATAAGGATGATATTTCTTGGCTCTATAATCAATGGGGCGTCGCCTTGCTTGAACAAGGTAAGCTTATCGAAGCGATTGAGCCTTTTGAAAAGAATTTTGAACTTCGTGATGGCGACCGAGTTTCCTCACTAGAAGTCTTAACATCAGCGACAAATGCCGCACAATTTCAAATCTATTTTGGCAATGATGGTAAAAGGGCTTTGGAATATCTGCCGCGTTATTTGCCATTTGCGATTGAAGAATTTGGCGATGAATTACGCCATGGTCTGATTCAAACACTCACCACAAATGCCGCTCTTGTTGAAAAAGAGTGGGAGATGGCAGAGCAAGCCAGCCGAGATGGATTGAGCAAGCTCTCTGCCGATAAAGACTATCGAGATGGTTTATATTTTGCACTTATATCCCTACGGGCTCAGGCATTGACACAGTTAGGCAGGCTTGAAGAGGCTAAATCACTTATCGAGCAAGGGTTAGAAGAAATTGAACATAGCTCCGTAAAAGTGGATTTCCCCTCGCAGCTTTGCACGATGACTGTGGCGAGAGCTTATATTGACGCGATTGAAAGTCCGAGTGCTGAGGCTTTAAGTAGGTATGAAGTAGCTGCCAGTGAGTGTCAGTTAAAAGTCACTGACCGGGCAAGCTCTCAGTTGAAATATAAAAACCTGATTGTAAATATGCGCGCTGATATAGAAGCGACGTTAAATTAAGCCATCTCTGCGGCAAGCCATGCCTTTGCCAATGTCCAATCCCGCCTCACGGTACGATCTGTAATGCCTAGCAGCGAGGCGGTTTCTTTTTCTGTGAAGCCGCCGAAATAACGTAAATCAACAATATCGACATAGCGCGCATTGACCTTTTTTAGCTTGCGCATAAGGTCACCAATTGCAACGATTTGTTCGGGCGTTTCTGTAAACTCAGGCAAGCTATCGGCCATATCATCATAGTTGGAATGTACTGCTTTTGCTCCATGTTTAGCGGCTAATTTGCTGCGGGCGTAATCGATTAGGACATGGCGCATGGCTAATGCTGCCGTGCGGAGGAAATGTTGTTCGTCTGTCCAATTTCCTTGGTTGCGAATTTTAACCCAGCTCTCATGGAGTAAGTCGGTGGTCAGAAGGGTTTGCCCTGCATTGGCACGGCGTCTCTTGGCGCGGGCCACAGATTTTAAGGTTTCGTAATGTGACTGCACCAAAAGGGCGGTTTGCGGATCGCAGGCCACATCCTTTTGAATATCCCCAATTTGTACGTTCATAAATCGCCCTTTTCGATATTAATTTAGAGGGGCTGAAAAAATAAACAAGATAATTTGTCCGTTTTTACTGCTCTTTCCCGTTTACCCCTATGAGACGCGAATTTTTGGAGGACAGAATGCGGAAAATAATTCTTTTAACAGCAGGCTGTTGTTTGACATCAGGAGCGGCTGTGGCTGAGATGCCATATCCGAAAAAGCCATATTCGGCGAAGATCGTGGTTACGGCTAATGGAAAAACTGTACCTGCAGATATGTTTATTTCTGGGTCAAAAATTCGAATGGAAATGGTCATGGATGAAGGCCCTGCGGCAGGGCGCGAGGCGGTGTTTGTAGCAGACCGCAAAACAGGCGAAGCCTTCACGTTGGCGGATATAGATGGCCGAAAAATGGCAATTAAGATGGATATTAACAAAGCAATGGAGCAGATTAACTTTGTTAATCTGGATTTAGGGCCGGCCTTAGGTAAAAAGTGGATCGGCTTTAAACGCTGCACGAACTACAAAACCATGGCAGGGACGACGTGCCTTACCAAGGATAATGTCGTCTTGGAAGCCATTGATGATGAAAGATATATGAAGGTCAGAAATCTGAAAATGGGTAAGCAAGACCCAGCTCTTTTTGAAGTTCCTTCGGACTATCAAGTTATGGATTTGGGCGGCATGTTAGGTGGCTTTGGAAATGCAGGCGGCGGCTCTATTGGAGGTATAGACCTTGGTAGTCTTGGGGGGCTGGGAAGTCCTATGGAGATTGGCAAAGCCCTATCAGAGGGTGAGAATGCTAATAATGAAGGCTTTAACA
>CAZNCJ010000125.1:0-3677 GCA_964571595.1 uncultured Caulobacterales bacterium
GGCTTTTTATCTGGCTTTATATAAAAGACGCCCATTGGATATTTGGCGTAATGATAATCGTGGCCATACTTGTCATTGACCCGATTTGGCGGATTGTTTTCAAAAAAATTATAAGCTGGCGTCCCAAAAATTAGCTCTGTGCGTGTTCGCTAAACCTACCTGACCTCGGGATATAGCGGGCTTATTTGTCCTAAATCCACATAGCTTGACCAAGCATTCCATCTTTGACTGACGCGATATTTCGTAAAACACTGCCCTTTTTGCGTAGAGTGAAATGTCCGCTCAGATAGAAAAGCAGACATTAGAAATGCTTTACGGGTAGAATTATTTTTTAATGTGAAGATTAAATATTATCTGGTGTCATTTTGGAGTGTAAGTAAAATCTTTACCATCTGGGCATCTTATAACTTTATTACCAAGACTGCCCAATGAGCGTCGCTTGTCACCAATAAATGTCACTGTTCCAATTTCTTCAGGAACTATTACATCTACTTCACGGTCTAACTTCTCTCCTAAATAAGTATTTAAATATGTCAGCGCTTCCTCTTCGTTAAGAGTTCTGCCTAAGACTTTTTTTGAAGTAACATATTCCGCAACTTTTCGGTTGATAAATTTATCGGGGGCAGAGAAATAGTAAATATTCCCGCCTTCAAGATTAAAGACAGAGCTTCCATTTACTTTACAATCAACACTCGTACGGATGGAATTACCTCGTCTCTCTACATAAATTGAACTCACATATGCATATTTACCAGCAGGTATGTATCTTATAAAAAAATCTTCTTTATTTGCTTGTTTGAAATGATTTTTTTTGCCTGAACAGGCCGCTTATCGTTGGAGATCTTTTACCGATATGATGAAAATTAATAGGTTTTTTTCCAAATTTCCCTTCGTCCAAATTGACAGGAAACATATCCACACTTGTTGCACGCGTTGTAACAACCAGAATGACGTCAGCCTCAGCGCTCTCATTGGCTAAACTTTTATTTGTATCTTCAGCTTGAGCTACCCCAAAACATAAAATAGATACCAATAATAATGTAAAAGATATTTTTTTCATAAAGAAACCTCCCATATTGAATGTTTCGCTCAAGCTCACCTAAGTCAACAAATTTTCGCATATCTGTGCGCATTGCTTAGTTGAATAATATATCCGTGCTCTCATCTGCTCACTCCAGATTACTAAATATCTAAAGTGTTGCGACGACCCTTTGAACCCGCAGGTAAAAGAAGCGTTACGTCTGTTTGGAGCTGTAAGTCCGTTGGACGGGTATCATTAGATTTGTCCTCATATTTGTCCTTAAAAGTCAGAATTATGTATTTCCTCTGTGAAATTTACACTTTCTTTACATAAAAACAACTATAGATAGAATATATGATGTTTTTGAGTGACAAAATGCAACCTGTGAGGTAGTGATGATTCGGCGCTGTTATCATCCCAACAATTTCAGCGTTTCGACAGCGGATCCCACGCCCAAGCTGTCACCAAAAAGGTGGGTTGGTCACTATTCTCAATCTCATCCCGGTGAGAGTAGTTACCAACCACCAATTCTGGTTTCAAATAATTTATTATAAATTTGAATGATGTTCCGGTGTGCCTAATCCCGTGTGCCTAAAATTTAAGGCATAAATTAGTCTCTCATTTCAATCCTTAGGTCACAAAAAAAAGGCAGATAAAATCTGCCTTTTGATATTTTATGTGCGGTGTAACCCGCAGATATATATTTACTTGTTAAGCGATAGCATCGTGTCTTCATCACGCAACACATAGAGCAATAACATAGCGCCTATCGTAGGTATGGCGGCGAGGAAAAGAATTTCCGGGCCTTCATAAGGTGGTATGAGTGTTGGGAGCGTCATGAGTGTGCCAACGGCATGTAAAAGCAGAACCAAGCCATAGCTAATACGCTTTTTAATCCCGAGCAAAAAAGCCAGTAGCAAAGCCATCATGAGGATACCTGTGATCATAGGCAGGCTATCAGGCATGGTGAATTTATAATGTTTTTTTGCAATTCCAACGACGGCTTCAGGGGCGTTAAATCGCATTAATTGCCATGGCAGCAAAAAGAGAAAAATGCTGAGTCGTGTTAGAAAAAGTGGTAATTTAAGGTTTTGTGTATCCATTGTCATCTCCCCGATGTTTTTTATGTTTGAGTTAACATCGTAAATATGACGCATTATTTTTGGCTTTGGCAAGCCTTTTATGATCACCCCTTTGTGAGGCCGTGTCCTGTAATCTTAGGCAATCTGGGCGCTTTAGCCAGTTTCGCCGTTCAGGCGGGCTTTTGCTTTTTGCGCTCCAAGTAGGCCTAGCATGGCCCCCATATCAGGCCCGTGAGGGCGACCGGTCAAAGCCAGACGCAAAGGCATAAAGAGGGATTTCCCTTTCCGGCCTGTGCTCTCTTTTAACTGGGACGTAAGGGCCGACCATGTTTCTGCGGTAATCTCATCTGGCAGGGCTTTTGCGGCGATTTGGCAAAACTCCACATCTTCAGAGGCGATTTGGCCCGGCATGGGCGAGTTGACCACAGTTGACCAACCGGCCATGTCAGCGACTTTTTGAATGTTAGAACGCATAAGGTTCCAAAGCGGTTCAGCATTCTGGATACCCATAGCTTCGAGTGTGTCTTTGACCTCGCTATAAGGCATTTCATTTATCAGACGGGAATTGACCAGTAATAGCTCGTCCTCGTCAAAGCGGGCGGGCGCGCGTCCAATTTTGGAAAATGAAAATTCCTCAGCCAAAACGTCAAGAGAGGGGCGGGCCTCAATTGGATCAGATGTGCCGATCTTGCCTAACAGCGAACAGATCGCCAAAGGCTCTATGCTTTGGTCACGCAATTGATCCATGGAGAGTGACCCAAGGCGCTTTGAAAGGCCTTTACCGTCTTTACCCACCAATAGCGGCGTATGGGCAAAGGTGGGAACTGCGCCGCCGCCCAAATGCTCCATGAGAGCTTCAAAAATTTCGATTTGCGCGCCGGAATTGGTAACATGGTCTTCTCCGCGAATAACATGTGTGATCTTGGCTTCAATATCGTCCACAACACTGGGCAGGGTATAAAGAAAAGAGCCGTCCCCGCGAATAAGGACGGGGTCAGACAGAGAGCTTGTAGCAACGGATTGTTCGCCGCGTACCATATCTTGCCAGCTCACGGTTTTGCCCGAGAGTTTAAAGCGCCAATGGGGTTTGCGCCCTTCTTTTTCATAGTCCGCGATTTGTGCGTCCGTTAAGTCGAGCGCAGCGCGGTTATAAATAGGCGGCTTGCTTTGCAGGCGCTGTAATTTGCGCTGCCTGTCAAGATCCTCTGAGGTCTCGAAACAGGGATAGAGCAGGCCTTTTTCTTTAAGGAAAGCGCTGGCGGCTTCATACGTCTTAAAGCGGTGGGACTGGTTAAATGTCTCGTCCCAATTAAGGCCTAACCAATTCAGATCGGTTTTAATGCCGTCCTCATAATCATTGGTCGAGCGCTCCAGATCGGTATCATCAATGCGCAGGATAAATTTCCCGCCCTCATTTTTCACAAACAGCCAATTCATTAAAGCTGTCCTGACATTGCCGACATGG
This sequence comes from uncultured Caulobacterales bacterium, assembly GCA_964571595.1. Lineage (GTDB taxonomy): Bacteria > Pseudomonadota > Alphaproteobacteria > Caulobacterales > Maricaulaceae > CALCKU01. The sequence goes on from CAZNCJ010000125.1 coordinate 3,569, forward strand.
AGCTTCCCTGTCGGAGAGGGGGCAAAGCGAACGATAACAGACATGCGGTCTTCCTGCGGATTAATCTATGAGGCGGTCATATGGCAATTAGGCGGATAAACCAAGAGGG
>CAZNCJ010000126.1:0-3664 GCA_964571595.1 uncultured Caulobacterales bacterium
AGAATGAGCTGTGGGAGAGATGGCGACGGGGTGAACAGATGAAGTCTATCGGACGTGGAGTATCGTATATGTCTTTTACCATTATCGGGATTTAAAATGACTAAAACGATAAATCAAGAACAATAATAGAACAAACACTTGACATTCAATCCGATTTATAGTATAATAGTAGTGTAGAGATAATTATAAATAGAACATCTTCGGATGTCCCTCTTTAAGACTTACACGACCATACTCACACTCGCGGCAGAGAAAGATATAAACCCCTGTTGTAGTCTGGTTTAAGCGCTTCTTATCGGTATAATCAAAATCCTTACCGCGAGTATGGCTAGGCATATTTCACGGCTGGTAAGCGGTTTATCGGTTTGCTCTAATACTTGGCTGATAAGCCTACGCTTTTCACCTTTAGCGAATATCTGCTTCTTTCGGCGTTTGGGCATGAACTGTTGCGGGTCTTCATTAAAACCGCAGAGTTTTAAAACATAATCAATCGCGGCAATATCAGATGCGAGAGTGTTTGGTCTGTCCTGTAATAATAAAGAACGACGGGTCATAAGCCCGTTTATAGTCACAGAGTAATCAGTAGCCCGTTGTTTTCTGTGTTTTCCGTTTGGGCGTAAGGAGAGACGATGAGGCATATGCAAAAGATAGCATGGAGGAAGTTATGACGGTAGTAGGAGGTCTCCTGCGTTTGCTACATAAGTTCGCTTCTTTGGGCGTTTTAAGTCACTCGCCTAACGTCCGCTTTGCCCCCAAAGCAGGCATGAGATCGGATAAAATTTCAAATTATATCCACACCCCCCAATATGCCCCTAATGTGGCTTTGTCTTTCTGATGGACGATGTGCACCGTTGGCATAGGAAAGGCCAGTAGATTTGGGAATAGGGCCGTGCCCTATATGCGGCAGGACTTAACGACCCTGTATGTGCGCCCAACGGACTTCGGTTGACCGTGTAGACCCATCACTGTCCCGGACTTTGAAAAACTCTACTGCTGCGAGGTGAGGGCTTCGTAAAACATTTATTTTTCAGGTTTCCTTCGAAGCCTTCACCTCGCAGGCCGTCCAAAAAGGCATGTGGTTTTGTTTTGCTTTGTCTTTGCCCGTTTCTCGCGGCAAAGCGCAAAACCGCGTGGGTGTTTAATGCGTCTGCAAACAGAGTAGGAGCGCGTGAGTATCCGCTATGCCGCGAAAACCGAAAAACACATGCGAGCCGCAAAATTTATCATCTGAATATTTATCTTACGCCGATTTGCCCCCGCCCAGCCTGGATGAGCGGGCGGCCTTGCAGGCGCGCATAGAGGCGCTTTATCGCCGCGCCCATGCACAATTCGAGAAAGACCGCCTGGAGGCGTTGTGGCGGTGGCGCGATTTCGCGCCCTGATTATTTCGCGTCTTGGATCAGGCCTGTTGCCCGCCGCCAAATTTCTCTGACCACGCGGCCACGTCCTCGTCCTCGATCTTGGTAAAGAGCACGTCAGGCGCGCTAATGTCATGGCCTATGGGCAGGGCGTTTATCAGGGCTGCGGCGTCGCCGAATTTCCAGCCACGATTTTCTGCGGGGATTGCGAGGACATCCAGAATTTTATCCGCCGTATCGGGTATGATGGGCTGGGCGATAATGCCAAACAGCGCAATGAGGTTAAGGCCAATGCGCGTGCCAATCGCGGCTTGGTCAATATCGGTCTTGTAATGTGTCCACGGCGCGGCCTTGGTCAGATATTCATTCCCCGCCGCCCATATGGCGCGCGTCTCGGCCATGGCTTTGCGAAACTCGCGGGCTTCGTAATACGCGGTAAGGGCGGGCAGGCGTGTGTTGAGTTCCTCTATAAGCCAGGCTTCCGCTTCGCCCGGCGTGCCGCCCGCCGGGACTTTGCCGTCAAATTTCGAGACGGTATATTTGGTGATACGGTTGACGAAATTGCCCAGCACATTGGCGAGGTCTGAATTAATACTGGCTTGTAATTCTTCCCACGTAAACGCCGCATCCGTGCTCTCGGGGGCATTGGCCATGAGGTGCCAGCGCCAATAATCACTGGGGGCTATATCTATGGCTTGGTCCATAAACACACCGCGTTTCTGCGAGGTCGAGAACTTGCCGCCATACCATGTGACCCAGTTAAAGGCCTTGAGATTATCCACCAATTTCCACGGCTCGCCAGAGCCGAGTAAAGTGGTCGGGAAAGAGAGCGTATGAAAGGCGACATTATCCTTGCCCATAAATTGCACATATCGCACTTTATCAGCGCCCTTATCGGTCCGCCACCAGCTCTCCCAATCCTTGCCTGTTTGTTTGGCCCAGTCCTGCGTGGCCGCAATATAGGCGATAGGGGCATCGAACCAGACATAGAAGACTTTTTCTTCAAAGCCGGGCCGCGCTTTACCTTGGGCGTCTTGGACTGGAATACCCCATTTAAGATCGCGCGTTATCGGGCGGTCGCGCAGACCTTCATCCAGCCATTTATAGGCGATAGAGCTGGCGAGGTTAGGCCAGTCCTTGGCTTTATCGACCCACGCCCGCAAGCGGTCCGCCATATTGGATTGTTTCAGATAGAGATGGTTCGTGTCGCGAATTTCAACATCGCGCGAACCCGATACGGCCGAATAAGGCTCAATAAGATCAGACGGGTCGAGTAATTTCCCGCAATTATCGCATTGATCGCCGCGCGCCTTTTCATAGCCGCAATTCGGGCAAGTGCCTTCGACATAACGGTCGGGTAAAAACCGGTCATCAGCTTTGGAATAGACTTGTTGCGAGACGCGTTCTTCCAGCAGATTATTGGCCTCCAGAATACGGGCAAAATCTTGGGTTAAGGCATGATTGGACGGGCTGCTGGAACGGCCGAAATAATCATAGGAGAGCTTGAAATCAGCCCCTGCCTCTTTTTGCGCTTTATGCATCTGCTCGCAATAATCTTTTACGGCCATACCGGCTTGCTGGGCCGCCAGTTCAGCAGGTGTGCCGTGCTCATCTGTGGCGCAAATATAGAGCACGTCATGGCCGAGCAGGCGCATAGCCCGCGCATAGACATCAGCGGGCAACATAGACCCAGCCAGATTTCCCATATGCTTGACCCCGTTAATATAGGGCAGGGCGGAGGTGATGAGTATTCTTTCCATAGGCTGGGTTCTAGCGTGGTCCGTGTAAGGTGCAAGTGTTGTTTGAGGCTTAGATGTAAATAGGATATGAAGAGTCGCAACGCTAGGCCCTTTTTGCGCCAGATTTTCTAATATAAATCTAAATCGGAAGGGAGTTTTCTCGTGGATGCGCACCGTAGCTAGGGGCTGGAAAGACCGGCGGAGTAAAATAGCGCCTTTCTTGACCCGAGAAGCTATAGTGCAGGACATAGGGTTTGCTTCAAATGACGACCGCGCGGATTGAAGAATTGCCGATATATGCGAATGTGTCATAAATTACTTAGCCAGAGCAGGGTGGATTTTATGCCTTGTCAGCAAGCCCTGCAAGCCAGATGTCGCCCCGTCAGGAAGTCTATTGGGCTTTAGACCCGCAAATGACACAGAAGACTCTCGAGCAATAATTTTGAAAATCAGTGAAAAATAAGACTTGCAAGAAGTGCGCAGCAAGGTTAAACCGCGCTCGCTATAAAGCAATACCAGTGCCCCTATAGCTCAGCTGGTAGAGCACCTGATTTGTAATCAGGGGGT
>CAZNCJ010000127.1:0-3627 GCA_964571595.1 uncultured Caulobacterales bacterium
CCAAACCCGTTATACCCGTGCCATTAATAGATTGTTCGGCCAATAAAGCGTTTAGATCCGCATTATCTACAATCCCAGTGCCACGCAAACTTTCCAGATAGGCAAATATTGTCGTGAAGACGGGCGTGTTAATATAGGTCGAGGAAATAAACGCTTCATGTATAGGGCTAAGGCCTTCTGATATCACATCGGCGCCGTCATTTGCGGAATCAAAGATATCGTACATAATAGATTGGACTGAGCCTTCACTAAACCAGCCTTCATTGAGATTATTATTATTCTCGACATTAAAACCCCCAACAACATTATTGCCATTGAGCACAAAGGAATCCAGATAAAGTGGATCGTCCAAAATCATCGCCGAGAGCGCATTTCCCCATCCTTCACTAAAGGCCACTCTAGGGTCCAACCGATCCCCTCCGCCGTGGGGTCCACCAACGGAATCAGAGCGCGAAATTTGGTCTTCGTAATAATGTCCCCATTCATGCACAATTACATGCGAGTCAAATTCATCTGCATCCGTATTTTGATCACCTAAGATGAAAATACCATCCCCGCTTCTATAAAAGGACGAACCTAATTCCCCGTCAGCAGAGTCACCAAATACAGGTATATTATTCACACTCCAATGTATGTCGAGTTGTGGAAATGTGATATCAGGATCGATAGCCGAAAACATAACAAGCGTATCATAGATAGGATCCAATATCGCAAAAGGCGCACCGGAGCGCGCCGCATTGGTAGAAGACGCATTAAGGTCACGCACAGAATCCTGTATACCAGAATTCGTCAAGGCTCCTGACAAGGCATAAAGCGCGTCACCATTTGTATTATCTAAAACTGAGACGTCCCAACTGGCCGTATCATTTTGTTGGATTTGTGCGAGCACACGAATACTCACATCCGCTTCGCTTGGAACTTCCAGGCTATAAGTCCCCGTCAGGCTGGTTTGATCTGTGGCCAAAACAGCGCCTGAGGATGAGACAGCCTCCACAAGGGTACCCCGCACAGGCTGTTGGGTTATTGCAGAAAAATTGGTGCCTTGAGGCACAACAACAGGCACATCATCAAAAGTAATTGTCCCGCTAATTGTCACGACTGAGGGAACTGGCGGCGGCGGTGGCGGCGGCGGCGGCGGCGGTGGTGGCGGCGGTGGCGGCGGTGGTGGTGGCGGTGGCGGCGCAGCTATTACAACCCCGTTTACGGTAAGTTGACCGACTTCACCCGCTTCTACATCAGCTAGACGCGCATCAACTGTATTGATCGCTGTGGTCAAAGCAGCCGTCGCAGCAAGATTTACGTCCTGTAAAGCCGCTCCGTTTTCATAAATATCCTGAAGGCTGACCAATGTGAGATCATCCGTTGACTCGCTCACCAGAATTTCGCCAGCGTTTAGTACAAATTCATCCCTAAAGCTATTATAACCTGCCTCCAATCCGTTCGGATTCTCAAGCACAGCTCCTAATAAACCTCCAGACACGACACTATAATAAGCCTCGGTCGCATTGGATCCGACATCACCCGTGATATCAAAAGGTGCAATCGTATCAAAAGCGGCCAAATTAATTCCGAAAACATCTCTGACTTCTGCATCTGCTGCGGCCAGACTGTCACTCGTTATCAACCCGGATTGCGCATCCAATTGCGCCACGATAAGATCAGTATAAAGGCTCAAATATACGTCGCGCACTGATCCGATCGCTGGCGTAGGGATAATTGCGGATAAAGAAAAACTATTATCAATCGGAAGCCGGCCACCAAAAGTGATTGTGCCGCAACCATTAGGGGCATCGCATAACATTTCTGCGCCAGCACCGCCAGTTACTGTGATCCGTAAATGGCTTCCTGTAAAATTAGCCGTGTCCAGCACTTCCAGATCAAATATGCCTGTCGCAACGGAGGTCGTGCCTGTTGCTATAACTTCACTCGGATTATCTGCATTGGCAACACTCACGGCTGCGCCGTAAATAACACCTTTAGAGGCCATCCCGGTAAGTCCGAAATCAACACTCGCCGCAGGTGGCGGCGGCGGCGGGGGTGGTGGTGGTGTGACTGTCACACCCGCTGTATTACCTGAACTACCGCTTCCTCCGCCTCCGCAGGCAGTTAGGCCCGCGCTAAAAACGAGAGCAGAAGCCGCAATAAATACATATCTCATAAATATCCCTGTCTTACAGACCTACGATTCAACCATACCGGCACTCATATTATCGTTAGGCCTTGCGCCACTTTATTATCATGGGCCAAACAGCAATCTGGATTTCATAATTATGTTCAAATAGTACAATATTGCAAATTTACAGAACATTAATAGGTGTAATTCTTGCTAAAAATTAATGCTTACCCTACTCAATTAGAGATTTTAGAACACATTTTTTCTTATTTTACGATCTTTGTCAGATTTTAAGATCCAGAAGCCGTCAATTTTAAAGCGTGAACCGTTTTCATTTCTTCTGATAATATATCCAAAACAGCCCTATGACGCTCCAATCTGGACATATTCTCAAATATAGGGGCTTTTATCGTCACGTGGAAATGACTTTCACCGGACCCGTGTTCTTGGGCATGGGCGCGCGCGCCCGCATGCCCGGCATGTTTATGACTTTCATCAATCACCTCCAAGTGTGACGGATTGAAACTTTCTGTCAATTTTTCCTTGATTGCTGTAGCAATTAACCCCATTTTACGCTGTCCTATTATTACGAGATGAGTAGACTATATCATGGCAGGAAGTTACGAATACAAGCCCAAGGGCATCGACATTCGCGTTAATAAGGGCAAAAAGAAGAAAAATCCCGACGAAAGAGAATGTGACTGGGCCGGATGTGTCAGCATGGGAGGCTGCAAAGCCCCCAAAAGCCCTGACCGTATTCGCGAATATTATAATTTCTGTACCGCCCATGCCCGCGAATATAATAAAAACTGGAACTTTTTCTCTGAAATGTCCGACGCCGATATCCATGAATGGCAGGCGGGGGCACGTCATGGTCATCGTCCAACATGGGATGTACGTAAAAATACAGGCGAACGGGCTAAAGCTCGTAAAAAAACCCGCGTCGGTGGCGGCGATGATTATGCTGATCCGCTCACGATTTTCGGGGATGGAGGCAAGGACATAGCCGAACAACCGCGAAGACGCCTCTCAAAACTCCAGATTAAAGCCCTTAATGATATGGGGCTTGATGATACCGCGACCAAAGCTGATGTCCGCAAGCGCTATACCCAGCTTGTCAAACAACTCCATCCTGATGCTAATAAAGGTGACCGCAGCACGGAAGAAAGTTTTCAACGTGTTGTCAGCGCTATGAAAGTTTTAAAAACAACCAATTTAGGTTAAGATAGAAAGCCTTTGCTTTATGAGTGATAAATTCCCCATCTCCGAGCCAGATATAACCGTTTCCGCGCGCGAGACATTCGGTGTCGATTTTGACATGGAAATCCCGGCCTTTAGCCAAGCCAGCGAATATGTGCCTCCGATTGACGAGGCCTATATTTTTGACCAAGAAACCACTCAAGCTATTTGCGCCGGTTTTGCTTTTGATCGCCGCGTCATGATCCAAGGCTATCACGGCACGGGTAAATCCACCCATATCGAACAAGTCGCCGCCCGCCTTAACTGGCCGCTTG
>CAZNCJ010000128.1:0-3503 GCA_964571595.1 uncultured Caulobacterales bacterium
TGCGGATCTTCTCCTCAGCAGAATACTGCCTGCGTGTTTTACGTTTAATGTCTTTTACAATCCGCTCACCGGATGTTTGTTTATTACGTCTCATCTTTCTCTCCATGAGATACAAGATGAGCCAAAAGTCTCTCTTAGCCCAGACCTAAATCTGAGACACATGCGCTGACGTCAGACAGTAGTTCTAATACCTGCACCCACTGAATCGAGAGATTGAGATGGGTTATCTGTGAGTGGGTCGAGTGTACGCGTATCTATCCAGTCGTAAAATCCAAACAATTCTGTTCTGCGTAACGTTTTCGAAGATTGATTATTACGAAAGGGTAACGCACTCAATTCAAATTGCCCGCCAAACGCCCTGTCGCCATTTATAGTACCTGGATCAAACCCTCGTCCGATAGTGAAATTCCCCGCCGAAAACTCATCTAAACTGAGTAATGGATCCTCAGTCCATTGGCCTTCAATACGCTTTCTCGCACCAAATATTTTGCCAATCGGGATTAATACATCCGCCCCACCTGTAAAAACCAAAGCATCAGATTGACCAAACGGACGTGAGGCCAGCAACCCATTGGTTGTCGAAGCCCCTTCAACACCACTATTCGTCGCCGAAAATATATTGAGGCCCTTCCTTAACTCCAATGTCCCCTGATAACTCCAGGGACGATATCCTGAACCTCGGGAGCCGCGACCTGCCCAACCGGTTCGTAAGTAAATCGTACGCAAAGCATCTTCGCTAAAGGGTGTGGTAATAATATCGGTCGTCAGATCCGAATAATCAAAACCAAGCTCAATATCGACAAATCTGCGAGGCTCGGTGACGATTGGATAGCGCGCGTTAATTCCGATAAGTAAAGCTCGGCTATCCAGCTCCAAGCCTTCAATATCTGGCCGCGTCTCAGAATATGTCAGGTCGGCTCCGAAGCGCAACCCTTTCCTCCCCACACCAAATTCATGACCCGCTTGCAAAATTTGTTGATGCTCAAACCCCCAATCGGATTGAGCAGAAATATATGTGAGATCGGCAGATTTAGTTAAACCATAAAACTCAAATCGTGCCAAAACGCTTTCCCGACCATTAACTTGCGACGCTAAGTTTCTTGTATTCAGAATGACACTATAAGGCCTGTACTGACCGAATAAGTTTCCAGCGAGTTCACCCGGACGGTTTTTAATCGGCGCGATTTGCAGTCTCACGCCTAAGCCAGGTATCTCATTAATTCGCAAAAGAGCTTGATCTGTTTCATTCCGATTAAGCACGGAAGACAGGCGTAAGGGCTTAAGATGGTTGGCGATTATTTTGGCATTGGGGCCAATCTCTCCTATGACACCAACATCTGTTATTCTCGCCGATGTTATTTCCAATTTTAACCGATCAACTAGATCCTGTTGAGGGATACGTGCGAGCGCTATCCACCCGTCTCGTTGCAAGGCAGAATTAGCTTGATCTCGAATATTACATATAAGGGTAATATTCGACTCTTCTTTGGTATATTCTATTGAAGATAATGTCTTTAAAATGTCGTCGGTGAGTGGTGTTCCGTCCGAAAACACATAGACAATGCCAGATAAAGATAGTGTGAGGTCAGAACCGTCAAACGGACAGGGTTGAGCTTTGTTTTCCTTGGGTTCTTCCACAACCGACTCATCAGAGAACCGATTGGTTTCAGGCTTAGGTAGTTCCAGATCATCGCGGGATTGACCGGTCACGACGTTTTGGGCGTAACACGGTAATGACATCAGACCATAAATGGCGGCAAAAAGAAAAAATCCATTAAAGGGTATTCTGACGAGTTTAGACATATTACCGCGCATAAAAGATATTTGTAGGAAGCAGTGATTAATTCAGCAACACATATATCGGTTTCTAAGTCAGAAAAATATATCTGATTTTCTTTATGAATCAAAGTTAGTTAAAATGTTTTTGCAGTTTTAAAGAGATTTGGAAAGCATCAACCCACTCATGTCCTGCACCTTTAAAACTGGACTATCTTTTACTTAGTAGTTTTGATGGAAAGGTGGATCATCCTCGCCTGTCCAAATGACCCCGTTCGTGTAAATTGTATCAATTCTTTCAGATGTGTTTGGGAATTGGCAGGCAATCAAAAGACAACAAATGTAGTATAAACATAGCCCCTCTTACTGACATTAGCGCCCTTTCCAAATCGGATCTCGCTTTTCGGCAAAAGCCTTAAATCCCTCAAGCATATCTTCGCTGGAATACAACTTATCGACAGTGAGGAGTTTCCGACCCGTAACCTTATCAAGCGTATCTTGAAACTTTTCCGCCTCCGCCTCGCGCACAATCTCTTTAATTGCCGACATTACAAGTGGCGGACCCGCTGCAATATGGTCAGCTATCTCTCTGGCGCGTTTCATTAAGTCATCAGGAGCGACAATTTCATTCACAAACCCCCATTTATGTGCCTCTTGGGCGTCGAGCCATCGTCCCGTCATCAGCATTTCCATAGCAATATGATAAGGGATACGCTTTGGCAGTTTAATTGAGGCCGCATCTGCGACTGTCCCTGAATTAATTTCAGGTAGTGCAAAAGTCGCATGGTCTGCCGCTATAATGATATCCGTTGAAAGCGCGATTTCGAGCCCGCCTCCGCAACATATTCCGTTTACCGCGCAAATAATGGGTTTGTTTAAGTTCGGGAGCTCCTGCATGCCGCCAAAACCACCCACACCGTAATCCCCGTCGACTTCGTCCCCGTCTGCTGCGGCTTTAAGGTCCCAACCAGGGCAGAAAAACTTCTCACCTGCGCCCGTTATAATCGCCACACGCAATTCGGGATTATCGCGAAACCCTGCAAATATATCCCCCATAATGCGGCTCGTCGTCAGATCAACCGCATTCGCTTTTGGCCTATCCAAGGTCACTTCTAATACATGACCTCGTATTTCAGTTTTAACGGGATTGGACATACATCCTCCTAGGTTTTTCCTAATCTAATAAAGGCGTCAACGGCAATGACCTTCTCTGGGCCGACCATTAATGGATTGATATCCATTTCAATGAGCTTGTTCTTATGCGCTTTGACATATTCAGTGACCGCCTTAATCGCACTATAGACCGCCTCCATATCCACGCCAACTTGTCCACGATAGCCCTTTAATAATGGCGCAGCTTTTAAACGCATTATCGCAGCCTCTAGCTCGGAGCGAGAGCACGGTAATAAGACACTAACGCTGTCTTTAATGAGTTCGGTAAAAATACCGCCCGCACCTATCGTCAATAATAGCAGTCCGGTCTTTTCGCGCGTCACGCCAATGATAAGCTCCATGATTGGTTTTTCGCTCATTTGCTCAAGTAGAAAGCCCTGCCCCGTATCCGCTATTCGCTCAATGGCGCTTTGTAGTTCTGTTTTATCTTGGATATTTAAAATAACACCACCCGCTTCTGTTTTATGGGCTAGCCCTAATGTTTTTAACACCAGAGGATATTGCAATGATTTTACAGCCTTTAATATGTCGGTCTTTTTGGCGCAGAACTGTGA
>CAZNCJ010000129.1:0-3467 GCA_964571595.1 uncultured Caulobacterales bacterium
CCCACATAATCCATTCATCCATGAGATCTTCGATGAGGGCGGCGAGAAACGCATCCGCTTCGTTATCGGGTGTGGTGCTGCGGTCGGAATAGGTCTCTTCCAGCGCGTTAATCATGAAGGTGGAATCGTGACTGAAAACCCCGTCAGGTGTTTCCAGAACGGGCACCATGTAGGTTGGGATTTTGGTCTGGGCCACTTCACTGGCGCGTTCCCCGGGGCTCCAGATAAAGGGGATACGGCGATAGCGCATATAACTCCGCATTTTCATTGAAAACGGAGACATAGTGAAACCATAAAGCGTGTAATAGGGTTTGGAGTCAGACATTATTGCCGTCTATCTTTCTGCCGCCAGGCGCATCATTTCATGGGCGGTGACATGCCCCGCATTCTGGTTTTGACCCGTTACGAAACGGCCTTCATCATCGACGCTTATATGTGTCGCGAACATGTCTTTTTTGGCAGTACCGGCTTCAAACTTTACACCTGCCGCCCGCAAGGCAGTTTCGGGGTGGAGGGGGGTGTAGTTAATCTTAAGCTCTGTGATCTGCTTGTCTGTCACGCCGGACATTTTCCGCCCCGCAATAAGCGCGTTTCCGTCTTTGTCTTTGGCACGAATTAATCCTAGCGGGCCGTGGCAGACCCCGCCAATTATCGCCTCACTGTCGTAATAGGCCGTGGTAATTTTCTCGCCCAAGACTTCAGATTGTCCTAAATCATAGGCCGCGCCCCATCCACCTGCCAGAAAGATAATATCGTAAATCGTGAAATCGACATCATCGATTTTGAGAGAGTTTGTGACTTGTTTCTGGAAGACCTCATCCTTGCGGGAGCGTTTATCTGCATCGGTAATAATCATAAAAGAATAGGATTGTGGGTCGATGGGAATAGCCCCGCCTTTAATGCTGGCGACATCGACCTGCATGCCCGCATCTTGAAAGTCGTAATAGGGCACAGAAAGTTCTGAGCCAAAGACGCCTGTTTTCTTGCCCTTGGTTTCGCCGGGCTTGTTTAGCATGTCGTGACTCGTCGTAATAATCAGCGCGCGCTTATCTGTGAGTTCGTAACGCGGTCCGTCATAATCTGGGTGCAGACCTTGCTTTTTTAAGATTGAAGGTAGCGCCAATGCGAGAATAGCTATTAGCGTTAGCAGAATTCCCAGACCTATAAAGATTTTCTTCATGTCACTTCTCACCGTTTATAAATTGACACTCATAATGTCATTATATAGAAAGAGTGTCAATTCCTAGGAGGCCGAATGCCTATCAAATTCTGGTTCATGCTGCTTGCGGTTTTAGTGTGCCCCGTCATTGCTCAGGCCCAAGACCCGTACAGACCCAATATTGTGATGATCCTTGTCGACGACTTGGCGCTCATGGACTTTGGTGTTTATGGCGGGGAGGCAAGCACGCCAAATATTGACGCGCTGGCATCGCGCGGGGCGATGTTCACCCAATACCGCACCTCGCCGCTCTGTTCACCGACTAGAGCCATGCTCTTGACGGGTATTGATAATCACAAGACGGGTGTGGCGACTATTCCCGAAGTTTTGCCACCGTCCCAAAAGGGTAAGCGCGGCTATTCCATGGCGCTGGAGCCAAGCGTGCTAACGATTGCAGATCGTCTACGCGAGCTTGGCTACCGTACATTTTTAACGGGCAAATGGCATATGGGGGAGGCGGCAAATGAGATGCCGCAAAATCACGGATTTGATCGCTCCTTTGCACTGGCGGCTTCTGGAGCTGATAATTGGGAAGATAAGAGCTATATCCCTTATTACGCCGATGCCCCGTGGTTTGAGGACGGGGTAGAGGCCGATCTGCCCAAGGATTTCTATTCCTCGAAATTCATTGTCGATAAGATGGTGTCCTATCTGGAAGAGAGCGACCCCGCAAAACCCTTTCTGGCCTATTTGCCCTTTCAAGCTATCCATATTCCTGTTCAAGCCCCACCGGAATTTACCGCCAAATATAAAGGCCGTTTTGATAAAGGCTGGCATGTGCTTCGTGCGGCGCGCCACGCCCGCGCACAAGAGCTGGGATTGATCAGGCGTGATGCGCCGCTGGCCCCGATGCCTGATGATGCGCGGCGCTGGGAAGATTTAGATGATAACACCCGCGCGCTTTATGCGGCGCGCATGGAGGTCAATGCTGGCATGCTGGACGCGATGGATCATCATATCGGACGGTTTCTGTCTTATCTGAAAGAAAAGGGGCAGTATGAGAATACGGTCTTTGTGGTGACCTCTGATAATGGCCCGGAACCTAACCGCGGTGACCATGACAAGCGACTTGAAACGTGGATGAAATTAAACGGTTATAATATTGATTTAGACAATATTGGCCAGACAGGAAGTTGGGGCTTTATCGGGACAGAATGGGCGCTGGCCAGCGCCTCACCCGGCTCGCTTTATAAATTTTACGCCACAGAGGGCGGTATAAGAGCGCCCTTGATAATTGCGGGGCCGGGCATCACGCCAAGCCGTATTGAGAGTCCGGCTATGGTCACAGATGTGACGCCGACACTCATTGATATGCTCAGTCTTAGCCCCAAAGTTCTAGGCTATATCCCTATGACGGGGCGCAGCTTACTGCCTGTTCTTAATGGCGAGACTGAAAGCGTATATGGGGATAAAGACATTCGTGCGATTGAGGTTTCGGGTAATGCGGCGCTTTATCAAGGTGATTATAAAATTCTGCGCAGTATTGCTCCTGTCGGGGACGGGAAATGGCGCTTATTTAACCTGGCCAATGACCCGGGCGAGGCACATGATCTTAGCGCCGCCCAACCTGAGAGACTTAAAGCCATGCTCGCGCATTATGAGGCCTACGCGGCAGAAATGGGTGTGCTTGATATGCCTGAAGGTTATAACTCGACAAAACAAATCGCAAAGAATTCTTTAAAACGGATGCGGGCGCGTCACGGAAGATTCATTCTGTTAATCGGAGTGATCGCCCTTTTAGGGCTTTGGGGTTTAATCAGAAGACGTAAAAGAAGGCGGAGCCAGGTATGACAGCTCTGAAAATTGAACGCGATGATGATGTGACCACCTAAAGATAATGCTGAAGGCATGCGCGCCTTTATTGAAAAGCGAGAGTCAAATTTTAATCAATCAGATGACGAGTCTATCCCGTCAATAATCGATTTTACCATTAAAGTCATGACGGCTTTGACTTCCGCGACGGATAGTTTTCGATCTTCCCGCATCCGCCGCATGGTCGAAAAACATATAGACGCATCAAGGGCCAAAAGGACGTTGTCATAATCATCAATATCTTTTGGCAAAACGGCCTTAATGCCGGATATTTCTAGATTGCGAGAGCGTTGATAATCATCCATCAGCACTTGGGATTTGAATCGTCCAATTTCTCCTGCAGTATGGGGTATTCTAATACGTTCCCAAATCATGACATGCCGCTCAACCATTTCCAAGAGCTGGTCTTTCCAGTTTGTGCTTTTAAGGGGCGTCA
>CAZNCJ010000130.1:0-3356 GCA_964571595.1 uncultured Caulobacterales bacterium
GGTGAGTATGTTTACACACAACACAATCTGGGAGGCGTTAGATAAGTTAGCGCGGGCCTATTCCACCACACCATCTGGTCTTGCAAAACAAGCGGGGCTAGACCCCACAACATTTAACAAGTCTAAGCGCCAAACAGCTCAAGGTAAAAACCGTTGGCCATCCACAGAAAGTCTGGCCAAGGTTCTAAGTGTTCTGGACATGAATTTTGAAGACTTTGCTCAATTTACCAGCAAGACACCGCATCGCGGACCGGCAATTCCTGTTATTGGTCTGGCGCAAGCAGGCAGTGAGGGTTTCTTTGATGATGCCGGCTTTCCTGTCGGCGCGGGTTGGGACGAAGTCCATGTCCCTGGTGTAAAGGATGAAAACATTTATGCATTGGAAATCAACGGGGATTCTATGTCACCTGTCTTGCGCCATGGTGACCGTGTCCTTGTGGCACCAAACACTAATGTACGACGCGGTGATCGGGTCGTTGTTAAAACCAAGACGGGGGAAGTTATGGCCAAAGAATTAGGCCGCATGACCACACGTATTGTCGAATTGAGCTCGCTTAATCCTGAATATGAAGACAGGGTTTTAGATAAAGACGACGTGTTGTGGATTGCCCGTATTATCTGGGCCTCGCAATAAAAAGGTTAAGCTCTGGATTTGCTATCCAGAAAGTTTTCCGATTTTTTGACAGCCCCTTTTAGATTATCAAAATCATCTAAAATTTCTGCCATACGGGATTGCACGTCCCGCTCTACCGCTGTGCTCGCCGTCATATTGACGATTTTTTCCAAGAGCTCGCGTGTTTGCAAATTATAATCTTTAGGTGAAATCACAAAACGTGTCAGAGCGAAATGGCTATGAATAATGATGTCATCGGGTGCCCGGGTAATTGCGCTTTCATAAAGCTCAATACCTTGATCAAGTCGCGCCCCGAACCATTTCTCACCATTTTTGACACCGGTTTTTCTCACCACACCCAAGTGCCAAGCGGCCAATAAGGCATCAGCCCGCGGGTCTTCAGGGAAATCTGCCTGTAAGCCTTTAATTAAGGCTAGAGATTTCATTGGATATTTTTTGCGCCAGGCCGTTACCGGCATGCTGGTACGTGTCACAAATCCGTATGTCAGGGCATATTGCAAGATAGCATCGGTATTTTCAGGATCCAGTGCAATGGCTTTTTGCGCCAATGCAAAAGCGCGCTTGGATTGCTTATGCGGCTTTTCTAACAAGCCAAGCATAATTTGTGCGGACATCGCTTCCGCAGCCAAAGCATATCCCGGCGCAGATTCCAGTGCTTCACCAGCCTGACGCGCATTTTCATAATCACCGTTAAAAAACAAACCACGCGCATGATTAAGCGGATCTGAGGGGATTTCCGAGTTGGTAATATGTGTTTGATCTGAAGCCGCCTTTACAGCAGCATCAAGACTATCATGGGCATTATTTGCCCAACTCTGAGCGCTTAAGCCGAGGCTCATCACACATGCGAGGGTTATAACTCCCATACGAAACATAGCTACTATATAACAAAAAACGGCACAAAAGTCCCAAAATTCATCATCACATTATAGAGAGACACCGGATTTATCCCTCAAAATCCGCTATCAATTTTTATAGGGTCACCAAATTTTGGCTTATGACAGCGAACCGCTAAGAGCTGATTCGATCAATTCAGCCGTTTCTTTAGCCCCGTATATCGCTACAAATGAGCCAAATCTCGGCCCTTGGGATTGCCCCATACAGACTTCATATATGGCCTTAAACCAGTCCCGTAAATTCTCGAACGCATGCTCTTTACCCACTGTAAAAATCAGGGTTTGCAAGGCATCTGCATCCGTAGCATCGTCCGTTTTGACACCCTTTAACCGCGTCGCTAAATCCGTCAATGCCGCACGTTCCATGTCATTTGGAGCGCGGTAAGTTTTATGGGGTTTGACAAATTTTTCATAATATCGCACCGCATAACCGACCAACTTGTCTAACACGGGATAAGCCTGCGGCGTAGCCCCTGGCTCATAACGCTCGATAAATCCCCATAATATATCAGCATCAGACGCATTGGCCGCAGAGACAAGATTAAGCAAAAGCGCAAAGCTAATCGGTGTACCTTCACGGGGCGGCTCGCCTTGGTGAATATGCCAGACAGGATTGGCAATCTGCTTATCCTTGGTTTGATCCGGGAAGGCTTTTAAATGCTGGAAATACTCGTCTGTCGCCTTGGGGATGACATCAAAAAATAAGCGTTTTGCCGTGCGCGGCTTTTGGAACATATAAAGCGCCAAACTCTCCGGCATGGCATAATATAGCCAATCTTCCACAGCAATACCGTTACCTTTTGATTTGGAAATTTTCTCACCCTTATCGTCAAGGAAAAGCTCATAAACATATTGTACGGGCGGCATCGCTCCCAAAATTTTGCAAATCTTGGAATAGACGCCGGCATTGGCTTGGTGGTCTTTACCAAACATTTCAAAGTCCACGCCCAGCTTGGCCCAGCGCATGCCAAAATCTGGCTTCCATTGCATTTTCACATTGCCGCCTGTGACAGACATGGTCACATCCGTTCCGTCCTCATCCTCAAATGTTACCATCCCCTTTTGCGCGTCCACATTTTTCATAGGCACATATAAGACGCGGCCAGTCGTGGGGGATATAGGTAAGAAAGGTGAATATGTTGCTTGACGCTCAGGACCGAGCGTTGGCAGCATAACATCCATAATCTCTTGGTATTTTTCTGTCGCTTTTAGAAGAATATCATCAAAATGCCCCGCCCGGTATTCCTCTGTCGAACTCATAAATTCATAGTCAAAACCAAAGCTATCCAAAAAATCACGTAGCTTGGCATTATTATGACTGGCATAGCTGTCATGCGTTCCGAAAGGGTCAGGCACATCTGTTAAAGGCTTGCCCAAATGCTCGGCGAGCATATCAGTGTTAGGCATATTATCAGGGACTTTACGAAAACCGTCCATATCATCCGAAAAGGCAATCAGCTTGGTCGGGATTTTACCTCCGGTTAATGCCCGAAACGCATTGAGCACCATTGTCGTGCGCGCGACTTCCCCAAATGTGCCAATATGGGGTAAACCAGAAGGACCGTAACCTGTCTCGAAAAGAACAGGACGATCACCGCGATCAATGCCGCGCTTCTTTTCAATCTCGAGACGTTTAAGTACGAGTTTGGCCTGTTCAAAGGGCCAGGCTTTGGCGCTGAGGTATAAAGCATCAATATCTTGAGGCAAGTTTGACATAATGTGTCCTTTTCTTAGCGCTCGCAAATAGAACCCTGACACGCAAAGGTCAACTGCCCTGCGCTATAGAAGTAAGATAAATCCATGCAACGGTTCTCACAATCGGGTAG
>CAZNCJ010000131.1:0-3265 GCA_964571595.1 uncultured Caulobacterales bacterium
CCGCGCGCCTTTGGCTAAGGCCATGGTCAAATCAATGGGATTCGCAGAACCATCGCTTGGCATAAATATACCACCTAGAACGTTTTCAGGGTTCATCAGGGGCCAGCGTTCAGAAATTTCATCGGTTGATAGATATTGAGCCTCTATATCAAAGAGAGAAGCAAAATCAGCTTTGCGTTTAAGCTCTCTTAGACGCTCTTCATTGATCGCAATCGAGATAGAGCCTGACTCGCGGTAGCCGGGGTTTTGACCCGTATCTGCTTCAATGGTTTTTAAAAGTTCGACCGTATATTTGGCAAATTCAGTTGTCGCGTGACTGCCGTGGAGCTGCCCGACGAGACCCGCCGCATGCCATGTCGTCCCGCATGTCAATTGCCCTTGTTCTAACAGCACAACGTCGCGCATACCAAGTTTCGCGAGATGATAGGCTACCGAGCATCCTAGTATACCGCCTCCAATGATTACTACGCTTGCATGATTTGGAAGGGACATTATTTTACTGGGAGTTCAGCTGGCGCGCGTCGCGAGAGAAGTTCTGGCCCATCTTTGCGAATGACCAGGTTTTCTTCGTGGAGTATCATTTTCCCCGATGCATAAATCATCCCCGGTTCTAAAGTCATAATCATGCCTTCGCGAAGAATATCAGTCTCCCATGATGTAAAAGATGGTGGTTCAGTAAGCTGTATGCCAAGGCCATGTCCATAACGCCCAACAGACTCGCCTAAGGCACCATTTTTTTGCAAGACATCATCCATGGCTTTGAAGACCTGCGCACAATTATTGCCGGGTTTTGCCAAAGCGAGACCCGATTCCGTCGCTTGCCAGACAGCTTCATATGTGCGTTTGGCTGCGTCATTCACGTCACCAAAGCCGTAATTGCGATCAAAGTCACAATAATAACCATCAAATGTACAACCCGTATCAAACATGAGAACATCACCGCTACGTAATTTTCGGCCTGCGGGCGGGGCAATGACATCATCATATCCTTGCTGACCTGCGCCGCCGACAAGATAGGCCACATTATCAACTCCGGCCTTGAGGCATTCCAGCTTGAAGCTTCTAAAAAGCTCGACATCTGTCATACCGATTTCAGCAAAGTCAAATAGGCTTTCAAATACACCCGAAACCGTTGAAGCAACATATCGGACCTTGTCGATTTCAGCTTCCGATTTTATCATACGCGTCTCGCGAATAATCGGTGTTGCGTCCTTGATTGATAAATTTGGATTGGCCATTTTTAGGTTTGACATCACGGCTTCGAAGTCATTTAGAGGCATGCGGATATGGGTTTCGCGACCTTTATTAATGCCAATCATATTGGAATTTGATGCGCCAAGGACCTCTAATAAAGTGCCACTTAAAAGACTGACCCCATCATCCGTAGCATGGGGAGACGACCAGCTTCTTACATCCGTCATGAACTCACTTATCATGGACTGAACGCCAATTTCAGGAATAACAGCTATAGGTTTACCCGTTGCTGGAATGACAACAAACCATGGCCGTGTCGGGCTTTGCCAGAACTGACTAAGGAAGCCCGTAAAGTAATAAATATCATGTTCTGTGGTAAGCAGGATTGCGCCCATGCCTTCATTAGACATAGATGCTTGAATTATTGATAGTCGGGTTTCAAATTCCTGAGGGCTAAACCCCCGCTTTGGTGCGTTTAACATAAGTCCTCCAAATTATAGGGACAGTGGAATGCCCGATGACCGCGCAAGGTCCCATGCCAAGACCAGATTACTGGATAAGGCAGGAATGCCTGTTTCAGTTTTAATGTCAGCTAAGACACTCGCGCATTTCATATTTGTGCAGGATATGAAAATAAGGTCGATGTCATCGCCCGCATCTTTAGCTAGATCTATCGCGGTTTCTTGAATGGTCTTAGGCGATATACGGCCCACATATTTATCTTCTTCTTCGTCAAAAATAACAGCGTGGGGAACCTTAAATCCATTCGCTTCAATATGGTCGATCATCGTTTGACAAACCGCTTTTGAATAGGGACCAACATAGCCGATTTTTTTTGCGCCCAGATGGGCAAAGGCTGAAAGGGCCGCCTGCATAGGATTACTGACGAATTTGCAAGTGCGTTCTGCCTTTATCAGGCTTGCGATTTCTGCGCTGCCGATCTGCATAGAGCCGGATGTGCAAGCATAGCCAACCGCATCGAAGGAGTGCGTTAAAGGAAAAAGCGCCGCTGCGTTTGTCAGATGCCCTGCCATGTTTTGCAGGGTTTCTGGCGTCACCACATTTTCAAATGGAATGCGGTTGACCAAAAGACTGACATTGGCGTCTTTGAAGTAATGGCGAAATTCATCTTCGATTGTCACATCGGATTGCAAGACAATCATGCCAAGTTGCGTGACGGTGTTTTCGGGTATGAGATCGTAATGCGCTTTTCTCATAATTCACCTGCCATGACTTTAGCGTAAATATCGGGGTCCGTGTTACCTTCTGTGCCTATAACAAGAATGGATGAGTTGGCATTAATTCCGATCTTGTCTGCGAGTTCAGTATCTCCAGCAATTGCCATGAGTGCGATAGGGCCAGAGGCGGAGCACTCACCGCCGACTATTGAGGGGCGAGAGCTCTGAGTCGGATTAGCAAGCCAGCGCATCATGGGCGCAACCCCTTCATCATTAATTGTTAGAACATGTGCAACGCCTTTTTTAAGCAAAGGCCAGGCAAGTTCTGAAACCTCGCCGCAAGATAAACCCGCCATCATAGTTTCCTTAGTGATGTTAACGAGATAAATTTTGTCTCGCGTCAGGCTTTCATAAACGCAATCCGACATCTCGGATTCAACAATAATAATTGTCGGTAGTTTATCCTTCCAATACGGCCACATAGCGCCAATAACGGCCCCCGCCATACCTCCGCATCCCGCTTGCAAGATAATATGGCTTGGTGTCTCATCGCCTAACTGGTCAATAATTTCACGCGTCATGACGGAATATCCTGCCATGACCTGTCTTGGTATATCCTGATAATTTTCCCACGATGTATCTGAGACAATTTGCCAATTATTTTTGTCGGCAAGTTCTATGCAGGCCGCGATCGAATCATCATAATTCCCGTCAATACGGTGTATAATTGCCCCGTATTGTGCCATTGCATCCGCGCGCCCTTGGCTGACATTGGCATGAATAAATATGTGACACTCTACGCCAAGTAATTGCGCACCCCACGCAACGGATTTTCCGTGATTGCCATCCGTAGCGGTACAGACAATAAGGTCTTCAACGCTTTCTTGATTGGC
>CAZNCJ010000132.1:0-3200 GCA_964571595.1 uncultured Caulobacterales bacterium
ACCCGCATGAACGAGCGTGATGATATTATCAGAGGGTTGCAACGCGCCGTGTCTGAACACGCCAAAGGCCGCATGGTTGACGCAGGGGCTATTCACAATCCTCACAGCCCTCAGGCAAAGGCCGTAATAGGGCAAATTCTGTCGAAAGGCGTTTGGGATGATGTTGCGGATAGAGCCTATATTGTGATGGACTGTACAGATGGCCGCGTGCGGTTTGTCGATATTGGAAAGTTTGAGAAAATGGCTGAGCTAAAAGCGGGGATGATTGTGACTATCGATCCAACCGTTTCAGAGCCAAAACCATCAGACCATAACATCGTTAGACTCGCTTCGGAGAACCAAGGCCGATACAGCCCATCTAAGCATATGATGGCCGGCAACGCGTCCGAGGAATATGTGCAAGCCCATATTAGGCGTCTTGAAGCCATGCGGAGGGCAGGGCATGTGAAACGGCTAGATGACGGCAGTTGGTCCGTGCCGCATGATTATATGGAGCGTGCCAGTACTTATGAACGAGACCGCGCCCGAAGGATGGGCGCAGATGTTAGCTATAAATCGCAACAAAGCTTACAGCAGATGAAAAAGGCGATTGGAGCGACCTGGCTTGACGAGCATTTGCGTGACCACGACGCATCTCTAGCCCCGCGCGGCTTTCAATCTGACCTGCAAACGGCCAGGCAGGCGCGGCGGGCATTTTTAATCAAGCAAGGCTTTGAGGTAGAGACAGGGCAACGCTTGTCGCAAGATGTGCTAACCAGGTTGGAGCAGGCTGACTTGAATGAAGCGGCCAAGGCTTATGGCAGAGCACAGCATCTTGACTACCGGGCGGCAGCCGTGTCAGGCAAAGCTCATGGGAAACTTGTAGGGACAATAGAGCGCCCTAGCGGAAAATATGCCATTTTAGAGAAAAGCCATGAATTTACCCTCGTGCCGTGGCGTGAAAATATGAAGCGCCAAATGGGACGTGAGCTATCAGGACAGATGCGGTCGGGCACTTTCTCATGGTCAGTAAGTCGAGCTCGAGGCCTGTCTCGCTAAATTTCTAACTTCACAGAAAGTCACTATACTTCACTATAGTTCACGGAAAACACCCTAGTCAGATTTGCTTTTGAAAAGGTAATATTCGGATATCGAGAGATGTTTGATATGTCTAAATGGCTGCCGTCATTGGATTATAAGTTTTCGGTCTTGAGCTGGTTTTGCCAAATCATGACAAAACATGACAAAGGTGGCCAAAAGTGGCCAATTGTTACACTAGCCAAGACGCTAGAGCCTCTGTCAAACTCCCTCTCAATACAAAAGGAAAGGTAAGTGAGCAGTGAAAGGCGGCAAATTATCATCTTACTAATTTTTACTAACTCTTACCGGAACTTACCGGTAAGGCAAAATTTTCACCCTAGTCAGCGCCATTGCGTAGCTGTCAAAATAGGCAGCTGTTAAAACTTGAGTGGAGAGATACAGAGAGAAAATATGCGGCGAGAAACTGTGGGAATAGGGTGAGGCGGTTGTAATCGCTTTTGGGCAATGTCCTCCATTGTCCCTAAAAGCTCTTTTACGCCCTGAATTACCCCAATTTATACTCTCGCCAGAAGTAATGGGGCTCTGTCAAAATAGGCAAAGACTGCCCTCGTAGGGATATAGTGGAGATCAGAAAACAGGAGATTATAATGCCGTCCAAGAAACCTCGCGTAACGTTTTACGTCACCGATGAAAATTACGCCCGTGTCAAAGCCTTGGCCACAAGGCCGGGGCAGAACGTGTCAAAAATCCTTGAGACGGCGCTGACAGCGTTTTTTAGCCATGAGCGCGAAGATAGCCGTGACGGCGCCATCATACGCCGTCTCGATAGGATCACGCGGCAATTAGAGGTCAATAAGCGTAATATGATTATCTTGTCTGAAACAGTCGCGCTGAATGCGCGGTATTTTCTGATGTTAATGCCCGAAATTGATCCCGACGATATGCCCGCCGTGCAGGCCATGGGTGCAAGGCGCTATGATAAGTTTATGGAAACGCTGCGCAAGATACTCGGAGATGGTGAGCGCGTTCTACATTCCGCGCTTGATGACATCGTCGTGGGCGAGGACTCGTTTTTTACTAAAGAAGATCTGATGCGCCTACAGCGCGACACCAAGCATTGAGGAGCGTGATATGACATTGCAAATTTTAGGGACGTTTAAGAAAACCGATACAGGTTTTGAAGGGCGAATAAAGACCCTACACATTGATAGAGCAATATCTATTTCAAAAACTAAACGGAATGACCATGTTTCAGCAGATTACTGCATACATTCTGATTGCAGCACCTTGGGATATGGATGGAATGATGTGGTTGACGAGCTAGATGAAAAAAATTTTGCGGAATGCATCAGATTGGAGTTTACCGAGCCATTATTGGACAAGCCATTCGAAGCGAAGCTCGTTCATGATGAGGGTGTATATAAGCTTCTCTGGCGTATCCCTACATTTGACTTAGGCCCAATAAAGTTGGCCAAATTAGACCAGAAAACGATAGATAAATGGAACGCACTGAAACGTCGTAATAGGGAGGTGGCTTATGGAGCGTGAATTATCAGGTATTCCGCAAAGGCCGCGTCATAGGCCCGTTGTCCAAAGTCCATACAGAACCGTAGATGAGGCTGCTGAGTTTTTGAGACTTAGCCCGCAAACGATGAATAACATGCGCTGTAAGGGCACAGGGCCTTCATATTACAAGCATGGACGACGAATTCTATATGACGTTGATGAACTGAGGGCGTGGTCGGTGAACTTTAAGACAAAGCACCCACAGCCTTTTGAAGATTTCGAATAGTTAGTTTTTTTGATTAACGCTGTGCTGGTTTCAATGAGGTCAAAGATGTGTTCTGCGGTCTATATACTGCAAACACTACCGCTGGGTCGAGATGGGTATAACGTTTGAGCATCTTCCAATCTTTATGACCTGTGACCAATGCAACTTTTTCAATGGGCAGGCCTGCCTCAAATAGTCGGCTAGTAGCTTCATGACGAAAATCGTGAAATTTTAAATCCACAATTCCCAATTTATCCCGCCCCCGGCGATAATAGGTTCCAACTGTTTTAGGATTATAGGGAAAAACACGTCCTGTAGATGCCGATTTGAACCGCTGTTCCTCCAGCAAAGCCCAGGCGTCATAGCCTGTTAAGTCGAGCATTGGGACGCGTTGATGGTTGCCTTGCTT
>CAZNCJ010000133.1:0-3144 GCA_964571595.1 uncultured Caulobacterales bacterium
TGACACCAAAACCGATAAGTTCGTTACGAACGTGCGCGGCACGTCTTTCTGAAAGCGCTTGGTTGTAAGCTGCAGATCCAGTTGTGTCTGTGTGACATACAACATCAATATTAATAAGTGAGCAAGAGTTTGCGCGACTTACGATGTTCTGAAGTTTGCTTTGCGTTTCAGCTGTCTGAGGTGCATCAAAGTTGAAATAAACGATATCTGAAATATATTCATTATCGCATAAGCCTGTCTGTGCGAATGACGGGCTTGCAGTAAATGCAAGGCTTGCAGCCGCGATTAATAACGCTTTGGTTTTCATTTTAATCTCCAGTTAGAGGCCAAAAGCCCACTTTTTTGTCCAATATGTCGTTTCTTTACTCCACAACACGAGTAAAAGTAAACAGTAAATCTCATAAAAAGTGAATTAAATCAGTTAAATTACTAAAATTATCCAACTCTACACAATCAAGACCTGAAATGATTCACTTTCCCTATACTCACGAGAGTAAAATGAACCCTATATGAACTTTATCAAAAATGTAACAGAATAGTGCAGAACAGCTTCCTTTTTATAGTTTTTTGTTGTATATATGTCGCGCTGGTTCGCCAGCTATAACGATAAACGCGCATGTAATAAGCGGACTGGACCCGGGGGCGGTACCCGGCGGCTCCACCATAAGCACAAAGCCTTCACAGCCTTTGTGTTTATATTGGGGCCGAAATAGGATCGACAGACGTGTAAAGATGTTAGCTTTCGTTCGGATGGGTATCGTTAAATGCCCGATTACAGTAATTGCAAATGACAATTCTACTGAAGAATTTGCCCTCGCTGCCTAGCAGTGCGGAATGATTCGCTTTTAACTCCTAACCCTTCAGACGGTTAGGCGGGCTTCGCAGGGTAGCTGGCAACAGAAACCCTGTACTTTTCTAAGAACTCTTCTGCCCTGCCCTTAAGCTTGTAATTATTCTCGCTTAACAAATTTTGCCGGTATCCCGCCTTGCGGTCGTAAAGTCACGGTCATCAACGGGCGTGGATAGCAAGACTTTGGAATGACAATATCATAATCCCGCACAAGCGTCGCCAGCACCATAACGGCTTCCATGAGAGCAAAGCTGGCCCCCACACAAATGCGCGGCCCCGCACCGAACGGCATAAAAGGCGCGGATTTAGCCCGCAACTCAGGCGTGTCTACGAATCTGTCAGGATCAAAGGCTTGCGGGTTTGACCAATAGGTCTCGCGGCGATGCATGACATAAGAACATAAAAGCAGGATATCGCCCTTCTTGACCTCCCGCCCTAAAATCTCGCAATCACTTTGACATTCCCGGTTTAAAATTGGCGCAGGCGGAAAAAGGCGCATCGTCTCATCAATAACAGCACGGGTAAACTTAAGCGCCTTGATCTTCTCATAAGTAATGTCGTCCTTGCCGCAGATTTCAAGAACTTCTTCTCGCAATCTTTGCGCGGTGGGGTTGTGCGAGCCTACCAGATATAAGGCCCATGTTAATGTCAGCGCCGTTGTTTCATGGCCAGCAATAAAAAATCCGATAAGATTATCCCGGCGCTCTGTGTGGGTCAGGCTTTTACCGGTCTTTGGATCAACCGCCGTCGTTAAAAGCCCGACTAAATCATCACTGGCTGAATTTTCGCGCTGTCTTAATAAATCCTCAGCCGCACGCTTTAATGACCGAAGGGCCGAACGCCCCACAGGTCCAATAGGGCGCGGTATGCTACGTGGTAAGGGTATCATATCATCAGGACGCAATGTGCCGGCCGATGCCACAACCCGCCGCGTTGCGACTTTAAGACGTTCTCGGTCAAGTCCCTTGGGATCACCCAAAAGACATTTGGCCAGAACATCAAATGTTACATCCGCCATAGCCACGTTAAGCTCGACCTCGGGCTTTGTTTGCAACTTATGCGTAAATGTTTGCAAGACCTCCAGGATAGACGGGGCCAGTTCTGACATATGCCGATGGGCAAATAATGGCGCAACGGCCCGTCTCTGGCGCCGCCATTGATCACCATGAACAGATAAAAGACCCTCTTTGGTTGCAGGTCCCAAAATGCGGGCATCAATCGGAGCTTTGGAAAATTTATCAAAATGTGTGTTTAAAATGGCCTGCATGGCGTCCGGCCCCGTCACCGCATGCATTGTCGTGCCCATGACTTTTATAGATGTGATGGATTGCCGGTAAGATAAGGGGCCAAACCCCTCAATCGGGTTGCGCATTAATTTCCAAATCACAAGCGGCAGTCGCTCATTGCCCGTCAGGGGCTTGGCATGTGGTGGATAGAAAAGGCTATCCGCTTGATTTGTCGTTCCGTCACGCATCTATAATGACCTAAAGCAGAAATAATCTGTCGATAACACATATTTTATAAAAAACAGGCTAGATTCAGCCCCAGAGTGGGAATAGATATTGGGGATTACATATAATAGAGTGTTGACGCGGCTTTAGAGTGAATTAGGGTGTTTTGTCATGAGCCAAGATTTAATGAATTACGAAAAGATGACACAACTCGCCTTACGCGGGGTTGTCAGAGATGCCATCAGGCGTGTTATTCGCGAAGACGGGCTGCCGGGCGCGCACCATTTCTACATTACGTTTTTAACGCGTTATCCTGATGTGGAAATAGATGAAAATCTGGCAAAGAAATATCCAGAAGAAATTACGATCGTGCTTGAGCATCAATATTGGGACCTTGTCGCCAATACGGATAGTTTTGAAGTCACCTTAAAATTTGGCGGCGTGCCGAAATATCTCAAGGTGCCCTACACCGCTATTTCGCGCTTCCATGACCCAAGTGTCGGTTTTGTACTGCAATTTGACCCTCCGCAGGAAATGGAACCCGCAGCTCCGACATTGGCCAAGCTAAAACCCGCCTCAGGCAAAAACAAACCGACGGAAACGAAAAAGAAACCTGCCAAAAAATCCAAAAAGCCCTCTAAAAAGGTGGCCAAAACAGACAGCAAAGCTCCCAGCGAGGAAAATGAGGTTAAGACGGAAGAAAAAGTTGTAAGCCTAGACGCCTTCCGTAAGAAATAATTTTCTAAGCGCCTAAAGGTGCGAGGAGAAACACGCCCGCTCACCGCAAAAGTTCACCCTCACCTCATTTTTGATCTCTACGCATTAATATAGAAAAACATAAAA
>CAZNCJ010000134.1:0-3136 GCA_964571595.1 uncultured Caulobacterales bacterium
AAATCTTCTCGCCTTTTTCATCGAGGAATAATTCATAGACATATTGGACAGGTTGCTGGCCACCCAGAATTTTACAAATGCGTGAATAAATCGGCGCATTATCCTGATGGTCTTTGCCAAACATTTCAAAATCAACCTCAAGCGCCGCCCAGCGCATACCAAAATCAGGCTTCCATTGAAGTTTGACATTGCCGCCTGTCACAGGAACTGTGACCTCGGTGCCATCCTCATCGTTAAAGGTGATGGTGCCAGCCTGGGCGTCTGTCGATGTCATCGGGACATACAGAACGCGGCCCGAGCTGGGTGAAATAGGTAGAAAGGGCGAATAAGTTGCCCGGCGTTCTTCTCCTAAGGTCGGGAGCATCACGGCCATAATATCATCGAATTTCTCAAGCGCACGCCGTAAATACTCATCATAACGACCAGCCCGGTAAAGCTCGGTCGCCGAGAGAAATTCATAATCAAAGCCAAACCCGTCCAGAAAGGCTCGTAGGCGCGAATTCATATGCGCGCCATAGCTCTCATGCGTGCCAAAAGGATCCGGCACATCTGTTAAAGGTCGCTGCAAATAGGCTTCAAGCTTTTCAGGATTAGGGACTGTGGGCGGAATCTTCCGCATGCCGTCCATATCATCCGAGACGCAAATAAGCTTGGTCGGAACTTTACCCTCTGTCAGCGCAACAAAGGCATTACGTACCATGGTTGTACGCACAACTTCGCCAAAGGTGCCAATATGAGGAAGTCCCGAAGGACCGTAACCCGTCTCAAATGTCACGGGGCGTCCGCCGCGCTCAATCCCGCGTTTCTTTTCGATGTCCAGACGTTTCAAGAGTGCACGGGCCTGTTCAAAGGGCCAAGCTTTTGCGCTCATATAATCATCGATAGACATGTTCGTATTCCAGTGGATTGCAATGGCCACGCGTTAAGCCTTTGCACTGTCAAGGTCAACCAAAGCTATTTGACTTCGACATAAAAAAGCCACCTCGGATGATGTCCGAAGTGGCCTTTAAAGTTATTTAAGTGTGACTTACGCGAATAAATCATCCACCGCGATAAATTCAAACGGAGCAGATTGCGCGCCGCCAACACCCGGCTCAACACCCGTAAAGATAAGAGCATCAATGTCATTCAGCGTATCTGTTCCCCAAATTGGATGATCTACAGTGATAGAGCCATCCCCATTTTCGGAGATGTTATACTCAGACCGAGCTCCGTCATAATTGACTTGCTCAAAGCTGTCAGTACCGAAATAGACATCATCGCCTGTTCCGCCATAAAAACCCTGAACATCAGCCGTAGCTGCAATCGTATCATCACCATTAGTGCCATTGATTACATTGTCATTATCAAGGCGGAAACGCGGAAGGCCATTGGTTGAGGCAATAGCATCATCAATTGAAAAGACTTCACCTGAGCGCTGTGATAAAATTTGCTCAATTCCGACCAAGGTATTCTCACCCCATGTCGGATGAGTCATGGTGATAGAGCCATCTGCATTGGCAGAAAATGTCCATTCAAAGATATCCCCATCAACATTAAGTGTATCATTACCCGCGCCGCCTTGGATAACATCCGTGCCGCGGCCAGCGAAGAAGACATTGTCTCCTCCGTCACCAATCAAAGTATCATCCACATCATTTGACCCCGTAATGATACCATCAATCAGGACACCTGTATCCGGTCCAGCTGGAGCTGGGTCAACTGGCGCAGGATCAACTGGAGCAGGATCGACAGGTGCCGGGTCAACAGGTGCAGGATCAACTGGAGCTGGGTCGACAGGTGCAGGATCGGCAGGCGTAGCTTCGTCAACCAAATCATCAATAGAAACCCACTCTTTTTGACCGCCAAACCAAATACCATCAATATGCGTGAGCGTATCTGTACCATATACGGGATGGACAACAGTTACAGACCCATCTGCATTGCTTGTAAATGTATACTCACTTGCAAAGCCGTTATAATCAGCCTGACTATATTCATCAGCCAAACCAATAAGATTATCGTCACCCAGCCCACCAAACAAACTATGGATATCAGAGGTATCATAAAGCGTATTATCGGCATCATTTCCGATTAAAACGCCATAGTCACTCAATTCAAAAACCGGTTCAGGGTCTGCAGGTACGGGGGCTACAGGCACAACTGTCAGCAAGCTTTCCAAAGACATCCATTCTTCTTGACCACCAAACCAAATGCCATCAATGTGAGACAGAGTATCCGTCCCCCAAACTGCATGCGCAACCGTCACAGACCCATCTGAATTTTGCGTGAACGTATATTCCTTGGCAAAACCATCATAATCAACTTGACTATATTCATCAGATAATCCGACAAATGTGTCATCACCCAAGCCGCCATATAAACTATGTATGTTAGAGGTATCAAAAAGTGTGTTATCGGCATCATTCCCAATGAGAATACCAAATGAATCCACTTCAAAATTATCGTTATTGTTCTTTAAAAACATTGTCACTTAGAAACTCCTGAAATCCAAAATTATATTGCACGAGTAAAAGCAAATCTTATGCCAGATAGGCCCAGCTTCCCCTATAAAGGGATGACCAGGCTTGCCTTAATCTTTAGAGGCGTATAAAGCGAGAATAAAACCTTAACCCTCAGGAATTTTAGGCGCGAATTGCACGCTTTTTTTCATTGGCAACACATCATCAAGGGGCAATCTTGCAATCCAATCCCATAAGCCCACATTCTTCACAGGATCGCGCCAGTCGGGGGCAATTTCGGAGAGCGGCAACAGTACAAAGCCGCGCGTAAGCATACGCGGATGCGGGATTTTCATGCCGATTTTATCGCGTTTTACCTCCCCGCCAAAATCTAGAAGGTCGAGATCCAGGGTGCGCGCGGCGTTTTTCACACTACGCTCTCGCCCGAACTGCGTTTCCACCTGATGTAAAATATTCAAAAGCGCTCTCGCGCCCCCATCAAACGCCACTTCAGCGCAAGCATTGGTATAATCAGGCTGGTTACTCCCGGGTGGCCAAGCCGGACTTTGCCACAAGCTTGACATTTCTAGGATAGCCACGCCCTGTTCTTCAAGCGCGCCCATCGCCGCCGTAAAAGTAGATTTGGGATTGGACAGGTTCGCGCCAAAGGCAATATAGATGGGCTTCATATTTTA
>CAZNCJ010000135.1:0-3105 GCA_964571595.1 uncultured Caulobacterales bacterium
ATTACGGCCGCGCCGCGCATTATCAAAGGCAAGGTTATTATCGGTAATGGCGGGGCCGAGCTGGGTGTGCGCGGATATTTCAGTGCCTATGACGCTAAGACGGGTGAAATGATCTGGCGCTTTTATACTGTACCGGGCAATCCAGCCGATGGTTTCGAAAATGAGACAATGGCCATGGCCGCCAAGACATGGACGGGCGAATGGTGGGCATCTGGCGGCGGCGGAACGGCTTGGGATAGTATGGCTTATGATCCCGAGCTTGATCTTCTTTATGTCGGCGTTGGCAATGGCTCGCCGTGGAATCAGGCTATTCGCTCACCTGAAGGCGGGGATAATTTATTCCTTTCTTCTATTGTCGCGGTCAGGCCCGATACGGGGGAATATGTTTGGCATTACCAAACCACTCCAGGTGAGACATGGGACTATACCGCGACACAACATATGATTTTGGCTGACCTTGAAATTGAGGGTAAGACGCGGCAAGTCATTATGCAGGCGCCCAAAAACGGTTTCTTTTACGTGATTGACCGGGCAAATGGTGAGTTTATTTCAGCTGATAATTTTGTGCCCGTAAATTGGGCCACAGGCATTGACCAAGAGACGGGTCGTCCCATTGAAGTGCCCGAAGCGCGCTACGGCACGAAGGAGCCTTATTTTCAAACGCCCGGACCATTGGGCGCGCATAACTGGCATCCCATGTCATATAATCCCGAAACCAATTTGGTGTATATTCCGGCCCAAGAAACCTTCTGGTTATTCCAAAGCCGCAAAGGCGAGGGTTATACGGGTACTGGCTGGAATACGGGGGCTGATTTTGAGGTAAATTCACTGCCGACAGATGTTGCGATTTTCAAAGCCTTAAAAGCCTCGTTAAAAGGCCGGCTTATAGCCTGGGACCCGGTTAAACAGGAGCAAGCCTGGGCATTTGAACATGTCGGGCCGTGGAATGGCGGGGTATTATCAACGGCTGGTAATCTGGTATTTCAAGGCACGTCTGATGCGCATTTTGCCGCCTATGACGCGGCTACGGGTGAGCGCAAATGGCGCTATTTCTCCCAGACAGGTATTGTCGCCGCCCCTGTGACATATGAGCTTGATGGGGTTCAATATATAGCCGTGGCTTCGGGCTGGGGCGGCTCTTATGCGCTGGGCTATGGCGGGGTTATGCCCACGGGCAGTGCCACGCAGCAAGTCGGGCGTGTGCTCGTTTTCAAAATAGGCGGCACAGATAGCTTGCCCGAGGTCAATAAGATAGAGCTGCACAAGCCCGATATCCCTGAAACCACGACGTCAAAAAACGTCTTGGCTAAAGGCAGTACGGCCTATGCCCATGCCTGTGTGACCTGTCACGGGGATCAGGCTTTCTCATCTGGCCTTGTCCCTAATTTACGGTTTTCGGCAGCCCTAAGTGATGCAGATTATTGGCGCGAAATTGTTCATGAAGGCGGTTTGGCCGAGAATGGCATGCCGAATTTTGGTAAAATTATGGATGAAGAGACGGTAGAGGCCATTCGGGAATATGTGATTTCTTTGGCCAATTCCGACTTTAATGAAGAGTTTTACCAAAGTCTGAAACCGGAAGCGGAATAATAGTCTTACCGATTTTATTTAGGGTAAAGTGAAGTGACGTGAGGCCGTAAAACGAAAGCGATAATCTTATGAGATTTCTGGTTTGTTTAAATTATATGCGGCGGGTGTTTTATGCCTTGTTGCTGGCACTTCTTATCCCCGTGCAGGCCTATGCTTCGGGTATTGATGAGGCGATCAATAAGGCTGTCCAGCCTTTAACAGACGCTATATCGGCCTTTATCTTCTTCTCTGTGAGAGTGGGTGCGGCGGATATACCTCTGATAGTGTGCTGGCTTATTTTTGCGGCCTGTTTTTTCACATTCTATCTTGGATTTATCAATATGCGTGGCTTTAAGCATGCTATTGATATTGTGCGCGGGAAATTTACCAAGGAAGACGATGCGGGCGAAATTACCCATTTTCAGGCTTTAACAGCGGCTGTTTCTGGCACGGTCGGGATTGGCAATATCGGGGCCGTGGCTGTGACCGTTTCATTAGGCGGGGCGGGGGCCATCTTCTGGGTGGCTATGGCCGGATTTGTCGGTATGACGACGAAATTTGTCGAATGTACACTCGGTGTGAAATACCGCCAGATCAATGCGGACGGCTCTGTCTCTGGCGGTCCAATGTATTATTTGCGTGACGGTCTTAAGGCCAAAGGCATGGCCGGACTGGGGAAATTTCTCGGCCTGTTTTTCGCGGGCAGTATTGTCATAGGCTGTTTGGGGATTGGCAATATGTTCCAATCTAATCAGGCCTTTGTACAATTGGTCGAGGCGACAGGCGGCCCCCAGAGCGCCTTGAACGGTAAAGGTTGGCTTGTGGGATTGGTCATGGCGATCTGTGTCGCCGTGATTATTATTGGCGGGATTAAATCTATTGCTAAAATTACCGCCAAGCTCGTGCCCTTTATGGTGCTGATTTATGTTATCGGAGCTTTGGTGGTGATCGGGATGAATGCGGCTGAGCTTCCCCGCGCATTTAAAGAAATTCTTGTCGGGGCGTTTTCACCCAGCGGCGTCGGGGGCGGAATGCTCGGTATTATGATTATCGGTTTTCAGCGCGCGGCATTTTCCAATGAGGCGGGGCTGGGTTCTGCCGCCATTGCCCATTCTGCAGTTAAGACAGATACACCGCTCACCGAAGGGTTTGTGGCCTTACTTGAGCCCTTTATTGATACGGTTCTGATCTGCACGCTCACGGGGCTTGTACTGGTGACGTGTTTTCCAGCCGAAACGCTTACAGGCGGAGGGCTAAGTGGTATTGAGCTGACATCTGCGGCCTTTGCGTCCAAAATTTCATGGGCGCCGGTTCCTCTGGCGATAGCCGCCTTTTTGTTTGCGTTCTCGACCATGCTGGCTTGGGCTTATTATGGCATCAAGGGATGGACCTATATTGTCGGAGAAGGCAAAAACAAAGAGCTGATATTCAGTCTGGTCTTTTGTGCATTTATTATCATCGGAGCGTCGGTGCAATTAGGGGCCATTCTTGATTTCGCAGATGCGCTAATTTTCGTTATGGCTATCCCCAATCTTA
>CAZNCJ010000136.1:0-2992 GCA_964571595.1 uncultured Caulobacterales bacterium
AGGCGCGACCCCGTCATTAAATAAGCCCCAAGGGCGGTTAGCTCAGCTGGTAGAGCATCTCGTTTACACCGAGAGGGTCAGCGGTTCGAACCCGTTACCGCCCACCATTTTCTTATCAGACTTTGCCTATAATTAATCCAATGACGCTCAGGCTATGTAGACTAGCTCACGCGGCGCTCTACGCCCTCCCAATAAGGCTCGCGGAGCTGGCGGCGCAAAACCTTCCCAGAAGGATTACGCGGCAAAGCATCAGTGAAGTCGACGGATTTTGGGCATTTATATCCGGCAATACGCGTCTTAGAATAGGCAATAATATCATCGGCATTTGGCGAGCTTCCGGGTTTGGCCACGACAATGGCCTTCACCGCCTCTCCCCATTTCTCGTCCGGTACGCCAATGACAGCGACATCGGCAATATCTGCATGGCCAAATAGGGCATTTTCGACTTCGGCTGGATAGACATTCTCTCCGCCCGAAACAATCATATCTTTGACGCGGTCATGGATATAGAGATAGCCTTCCTCATCAAAATATCCGGCATCGCCCGTGTAAAACCATCCATTTTTTACGGCCTCCTCAGTGGCTTCAGGGCGGTTCCAGTAGCCTTTCATAACAAATCCGGAGCGGATTATAATCTGTCCTACCTCGCCTTGGGGAACTTCTTGGTCATTATCATCCACGCATCTAATTTCTGTTCCCGGATAAGGTATACCGCAAGAGCGCAGTTTTCCGCGCGCCGGGTCATGGGCTTCCGGGAGCATATATGTCCCCCCACCTGTCGTCTCGGTCAGGCCGTAAACCTGGGTGAACTTACAGCCAAAAATATCGGCGGCTTCGAGAAGTAAGCTCTCCGCAATAGGCGAGGCCCCGTAAGACATGATGTGAAAAGAAGAAAAATCCCGCTCACGCACATCCGGTATTTGTGTCAGCATAAGGATCACCGCGGGTACAAGAAAACCGTGCCTAATTCTTTTCTGCTCAATGAGGTCCAGAATATGCATGGGATGTATCTCGCGCAATATGACGGCTTCCGCGCCTTGTATCAGGCTGAGCAGGCCAATATTGACACCCGCTATATGAAAAAGCGGCATGGCATCAAGGACAGGATCGCCCACATCATAATGCGCCCATGTCAAAGGTGCAGCTTGTTCGAAAAAACTTTTAAAATTATCATTCGTAAGTTGAACGCCTTTGGGCAGGCCAGTTGTGCCAGACGTGTAGAGCTGCAAGACATCATCAGTGCCTTGATGGGCCAGTTTTGGATCAGCTGGTGACGCGCCGTCCCGCCAGCCTGTATAGGCCGTCCAATCTTGATGTGCGCCCTCTATGGCAATGACGGTTTTTATCGTCGGACATTCCGCTAAGATGCTCTCAATGACCTCGTAATAATCTTGAGAAACAAAGAGGACAACCGAGGCACTATCGCTTAACACAAATTGCAATTCTGGCGCGGCCAGCCTGTTATTCATGGCTGCAAATGCCGCGCGGGCTTTGCTCGCACCCATCAGCATATCGTAATAAACATCGAGATTTTTACCCAAATAAGCCACACGGTCACCCGGTTTGACCCCAGCAGAAATGAGCCTGTTTGCGACCTGATTTGAGCGCACGTCAAGCGCGGCAAAACTGGTTTCCCGGTCTTCAAACCATAAGGCGATTTCTTGAGGGCGTATCTTAGCTTGATGGCGCACTATATCTGCCAAAAAAGGCATGGATTGTGTATCGATCATAATCGTCCCCTATTTCCATATCCGGGCTATATTATTCATAGATTATGGCTCAAGAAGGCCACATGGCAAGACGCTTTGACAAATATATTTTGAGGGGGCATTTTGATATTGGTTCTGAGTAAGTGTGCACTGCCCACCGCTGGAACGGGAATATTAAGATAGTGGAGTTAGGGGGAGATGACTTCATTCTTTTAACACAACGCGTAATAACCTATAGTAAATTATGTACTTCGGTGTTTTTATACATAGACATGATTCTCGTTATGATGATCATCCATCAGAAAGATATCAATTTCCTAAGTCATATTTGTCGCGAGCGACTAACTTCGTGAAAAGCTGGGTGCTATATTACGAACCTACAAAGGTCAAAAACAGCCGTGGGTATTACGCAGTCGCGCGTATAGAAAAAATAATTCCGGACCCAACGACACCCAATATGCATCTGGCTTTAATTGAACAGGGCAGCTATCTCGAATTTTCAACTTTCGTACCATTTGCAGAAAATAGTGTTTTATTGGAAAAGGGCTTATATAATGAAGCCGGGAAAATTTCGAGACGAGCACAAGCTGCCATCCGCCCTATATCTTTAACAGATTTCAACACGATATTAGAACGAGGCTTACAAGGCCATGAGGATTTGCTCCCCAGAGAAACCCCGTTACCAGACACCATATCTCCTAACGAACTGCAGGAAGATCAAGCCGGGTTTGATCACACATCTCGCACTCGCATCGCATATGTCGGTAACAGGCTGGTTCGTAATAAAATTTTCCGAAAAACAGTTTTAAACGCCTATGACGAACGATGTGCGATTACAGGGTTGAGATTTATTAATGGCGGTGGGCGAGCCGAAGTACAAGCCGCACATATACGTCCAGTTTCGGAAAATGGTCCGGATGCCATACAAAACGGTATTGCCTTATCAGGCACAGTTCACTGGATGTTTGACAGAGGTCTCTTAAGCTTGTCCAATGATCTGGAAATCATGGTATCAAGACAAATTAATGATCGAGATAGTATTGATAGCCTTATTTATCCTTCTGGATTTGCACGCGAACCTGTAGCACAGCGTTATATGCCCCATCCCAAACACTTAAAATGGCATCGAGAAAATTGTTTCAAACACTAAAAAACCCCGCCTCAACAAAGAGACGGGGTTTTGAATAAGTGTATATGGAGGTGTTTTCTAAAGTTTGTGTTTTAAACGCTATGATCTGGATAAACCGGGCAGCGACCTACTCTCCCGTGCCTTAAGACAAAGT
>CAZNCJ010000137.1:0-2943 GCA_964571595.1 uncultured Caulobacterales bacterium
CGCGCGAGCATGGAAAGCCGCTAAACGGTATTGGATCCAGATTTGAAATGCAGGGCTGTTCGGGATGGTCGCATTATACTGCAGAGTTAACGCTTCCTGTTGAGGTCTTACAAGATAATGAAGAAGGCCGCATTGAAATGCACCGTAAGCCTATTGGTGTTGTAGGATCTATTCTACCTTGGAACTGGCCATTGTTGATTGCGATTTGGCACATTCTTCCAGCTCTGAGAGTTGGCAACACGGTTGTCATGAAGCCTTCATCTTATACATCTCTGAGCACATTAAAAATGATTGAATTGATCAATACAGTTTTGCCTAAAGGTGTTTTAAATATCGTTACAGGTAAAGGCGGCCTTGGAGGCTGGATGAGCGAGCACCCTGGGATTGATAAAATTTCTTTCACGGGCTCGACGCCAACAGGTCAGAAAATCATGGGTGCCGCCTCACAGACCCTAAAGCGTTTGACACTCGAACTTGGCGGTAATGACGCGGGAATAGTTTTGCCAGATTCTAACCCTAAGGAAATCGCAGAAGGACTATTTTGGGGGGCTTTTATCAATAATGGGCAGACTTGCGCTGCTTTGAAAAGACTATACGTGCATGACAGTATTTACGATGAAGTTTGCGCAGAACTTACGAACTTCACGGCAAATATTCCGGTCGGGAATGGTCTGGATGAGAATAATATAATCGGACCCGTACAAAACGAAATGCAATATAAAATCGTGCACCGTCTTGTTGATGATGCGGTTGCCTCAGGCGCAAAAGTCTTAATTGGCGCCGACCCTAAAGACGGGCCGGGCTATTTTTATCCCCTAACGCTTTTAGCAGATGTTACGGATGACATGGCTGTTTGCCGTGAAGAACAATTCGGCCCGGTTTTGCCTATTCTGCGGTACTCAAATATTGAAGATGCGATTACCCGCGCTAATGATTCTGACGTGGGGCTTGGGGGCTCTGTATGGTCAAAAGATAAAGCTATAGCGGCAGATATAGCGAAGCGTCTACAATGCGGCAGCGTT
Source organism: uncultured Caulobacterales bacterium (assembly GCA_964571595.1). GTDB lineage: Bacteria > Pseudomonadota > Alphaproteobacteria > Caulobacterales > Maricaulaceae > CALCKU01. The sequence continues at coordinate 1,023 of CAZNCJ010000137.1, forward strand.
TGGATTAATTCACATGGTATGATACAGCCGGATGTTCCTTTTGGCGGTGTAAAAAATTCAGGTATCGGCACAATGTTCGGTGTTGAAGGTCTCAAAGAATTGACAACAATTCAGTCTGTCTTTGGCCTTTAAGACCTAGATTTACTCAGCGCTCCGATTTGAGTAAATGTCTAGAAACGATCAAATTTATAAGTGTCAGGATTAACCAATGGGGTGCTATCCATAACTATATCTGCTGCGAGTTGTCCAGCTGCAGGCGACGTCCCAAATCCATGACCTGAAAACCCACTGGCTAAGGTCAAGCCTGGAATTTTAGCGATGCGGGAAATTACGGGTTCCCCGTCGGGTGTCATGTCAATTAAGCCTGCCCAACTGGAACTAATCTTAGCATCTTTAAAAACAGGCCACGCGGTTCGTAAGGCGTTCATAGCTTCATCCAAGATGTTTTTGTTGGCGGGTGGATTTTGTGTCCGTTTCTTTTCAAACGGTGTTCTTGTCTCTTTTTTCCAGCGATTGGGATAAGCCATCTCTTCAATGAAAAACCCATTGAGTTTAGGGCGTAATAATTTCATATTTGCTTTAATCGCGGGAATATATTTTAAGCCGAGCTTGATATGATCAGGTGTAAGGTGAGCTTCCATCGCCCCGCGTTGCATAATTGTGTAACCGCCATCCAATCTTTTGCGGAATGAGAAGTTTGAGGCTCCAACAGCAATATCTGAAGGACCGTCGAAAGGAGCTGTCTTTAAGACTGACCCTGTGAGCTGAAGTGTTGGAAGTTTAACTTTGTGATTAGCTAAAAACCGGCGTGACCATAATCCTCCAGCAAGTAAGACTTGATCACACTTGATTTCGCCGCGTTCGGTTATCACGCCGCTAATCTTTCCTGCCGAGAGTGAAAGCATACGGGCGGCGCAATTTTCGACGATGATTGCGCCTTTGGCTATTGCGGCTTTGGCAATCGCTGTTGAGGCTAGGGTTGGCTCGGCATAACCATCTTCGGGATCATACAGACCGCCAGCCCAATCTATTGATGAGCCGGGTACCATCTCTTCAATCTCGTCACTGGAAACTATTCGTGAAGGAATATCTAACTCACTGACGCTCTCAAGCCACTTACGATAAGGGGCCATAGCCGCGTCATCTTTGGCGACATACATGATGCCAGCCTGACGATATCCCACGCTCATACCCGTGCGTTGAGGTAGCTCCGTCCAAAATTGTTCGGCATGTTTTGCTAAAGGCATATCTTTAGCAGAGCGAAGTGTTTTTCTAATCCAGCCGAGGTTCCTAGATGACTGCTCTGCAGCAATGCGGCCTTTTTCCAAGACCACGACAGGAATGCCTCTTTCCGAAAGGTTTAGCGCGGCGACCAGACCGACAATTCCGCCGCCAATAACGACAACTGTTGTTTCATTGGGATAGTCTGCGCTCGTGTCTACAGATTGAATGATCGGAGCTGTCACGGCGTTATGTCCTCAAATATTAATTGTCTCTACCGTGCGTTTTGACGCTCCGATAATCGCCGTCGCTTCCATCTCGAATTTATAATAGGGCGCAGCCAAAGGTGAACAAGTCATGGTACAACAAGGGTCAATCCCTCTGAATGTTGCGCCTAAAACTTCCGCGGCATCCTTTAAGTTATCTGGATTAGGCGCGTAAGCACGGTAGGAGACAATATCTTCAAGACAAGACCCAACAGCTTTGAGAGAACGTTCTATCATGGCGATCGCGTTTTGGGCTTGCTCTTTGAAACTCTCCGGCATCTCTCCCGTTTTAGGGTCGCGTCCTGCTGTATTTGAAACAAATACAAAATTGTCGACAGCAACCACACGCGAATAGCCGACAATGTCTTCCATTTTTGCGCCAGATTTGACTTTTTTAATAACGCTCATGCTTATGCCTTTTAAAAATCTATTTA
>CAZNCJ010000138.1:0-2936 GCA_964571595.1 uncultured Caulobacterales bacterium
GAATTTGCAGAAGGCGGCATGGACTTTGATGATGAAGACCTTATCGCCGTCGAGGATATGGTGGTGACAGTCACAGCATCCGGCTATGTCAAACGCACCGCACTTGATACTTACCGCGCCCAACGCCGCGGGGGTAAGGGGCGCTCCGGCATGTCCATGAAGGATGAGGATTACGTCACGACAGTTTTTGTCGCAACGACACATACGCCTGTGCTTTTCTTCTCGTCAAACGGTATGTGTTATAAGCTCAAGGTCTGGAAGCTGCCATTGGGCGGGCCAGCCACACGCGGCAAGGCGCTCGTAAATCTGTTACCTCTCGAACAGGGTGAAACGATTAATTCGATTATGGCCCTGCCCGAAGATGAAGAGAGCTGGAAAGATCTGGATATTATGTTTGCGGCCCGCTCTGGCGGGGTGCGGCGTAATTCTCTGGCAGACTTCACGCGCGTAAATCGTAATGGTAAAATCGCCATGAAACCTGACGAGGGCGACGGCATTGTCGATGTGCGCCTATGTACCGAAGATGATGATCTCTTACTGACGACAGCCATGGGCAAAGCTATTCGCTTTAAGGTCACGGATATTCGCCGCTTTGTCGGGCGGACTTCTTCTGGTGTGCGCGGGATTAAACTGGCCACAGGGGATGAGGTCATTTCCATGGCGGTCTTGCGCCATGTGGATATCGAAACCGATGAAGCGCGGGCTTATATGAAGCATGAGAACGCTATCCGCCGGGCGCAAGGTGAAGACGGCGAAGCAGATACTGATGACGGTCCGATCGAAAGCGGGCTTAGCCCTGAACGTCTGGGCTTTTTGCAGGCCCAAGAGCAATTTGTCCTCACACTGGCCGATGACGGCTTTGGTAAGCGCTCATCTAGCTATGATTATCGCTGTATGAACCGCGGCGGGCAGGGTGTGACAGCCCAAGAGCTCTCGCGTAAGGGCGGGGATGATGCGCGGCTTGTGCGTTCTTTCTGTATCGAGGAAGATAACCAGATTATGATGGTGACAAATGGCGGACAGCTTGTGCGCTGCCCTGTACGCAATATTCGGATAGTTTCGCGTTCTTCGCGCGGTGTGACTGTCATTCGGGTTAAAGACAGCGAGCGTCTCGTCTCCGTGGAACGGATTGAAGAAAGCGACGATGACGAAGCGGCTGATCAAGAGCTTGGGGACGATACCGCTAAAGACCCGCAATCAGAGCCACCTAAAGATCCACCTACAGATAATGGCGGCACGGACGCGTAGCTCTCTTGGGGCTGTTTTGAAATAAATCAAGACAGTGATGCGTGGCTGGATTGACTTGGCCCGCCTATAGGGTTAGAGGCCGAGCTTATATTAGCAGGTGTAAGCTCATTATTTCGGTAAGTTGATCTGTTCAAAACACCTCAAAGAAAATAGACATGAAATTTACAGATTTTAACCTCACGCCGCAATTAATAGCGGCATTGACAAAGCTCGGCTATACGACTCCGACACCCATACAGGCGCAATCCATCCCTATTGTTATGGACGGCCATGATATTTTAGGCATCGCCCAAACAGGTACAGGGAAGACGGCGGCCTTTGCCTTGCCGATTATCAATCACCTGTGCACACAAGAGCGTCCTATGCCGAAGCGCGGGGCGCGGGTTTTGGTGCTGTCACCTACGCGCGAACTGGCCTCGCAAATCGCCGTCTCTTTTCGGGATTATGCCGTCACGATAGATGATTTTTACGTCTCGGCTGTCTTTGGCGGCGTTCCCGTATCCCGTCAGGTTAAAAAACTCGTCAAAGGCAATCACGTAGTTGTCGCCACGCCCGGACGCTTGCTTGATCTTGTGGAGCAAAAAGCCTTGCGCCTCTCAGATGTAGAAATCTTGGTCTTGGACGAAGCCGACCAGATGATGGATATGGGCTTTATCCATGCACTTCGTAAAATTGTCCCGCTATTGCCAGCAGACAGACAAACTCTGTTTTTCTCGGCGACCATGCCCAAGAAGATCGCCAATCTCGCGGCGCAATTTCTAAATGAGCCGAAAAAAGTTTCGGTTACGCCCGCCAATACAACGGCGGAACGTGTCTCGCAATCTGTGACATTTGTAAATGCAAAAGAGAAACAGGCTTTGCTCACCCTTGCCTTGCTCAATGAGGATATTGACCGCGCCCTGATATTTACGCGTACGAAACACGGCGCAGATAGGGTGGTTAAAAAATTGGCGCAAACGGGCATAGAGGCCTTGGCCATTCACGGCAATAAAAGCCAGTCACAGCGCAACGCACCTTGCGGGCCTTTCGCGCAGGAGAGGTGAAATTCCTTGTCGCGACCGATATTGCCGCGCGCGGTATTGATATTGAGGGGATTAGCCATGTCTTTAATTTTAAAATCCCTAATGTGGCGGAGCAATATGTTCACAGGATAGGCCGAACAGCGCGGGCAGGGCGCTCGGGCGTGGCTATGGCCTATGTGTCCCCTGACGAGAAATCCTATCTCAAGGACATCCAAAAACTGTTGAAAATGACCATACCGGTTGAGGCTTTGCCCGAAAACTTCAATGGTTTGCAGGCAGAGCTTAAAAAGCTCAAACCCTTACCGCCCAAACCCAAGCCTGAGGGCACGCCGTGCAATCCAAAATCTGCCAATTCGCGGCGAGGTTTAAATAAGAAACGCCGAGAAGAACGTAAGAGAGATGAGCGTAAAAAAGAGGGGCGCAAAAAAGAGGGCTTTAACAAGGCCGAAGATCGTCAGTCCAAGAATAAGGCAGAGACGAAAGGCCAACATAAAGGCCAAAATAAAACATGGTCGCCGGATAAATCAGACAAGAAAGCTCAAGCCCCTCACAAAGACGGCGTGGGTCGTGAAAATCATGAATTTAAAAGAAAACCGCGTAAAAATAAAAGACCGTGTCTTGCCCCCTTAAAACTGTTCCATCCTTTAGTTAGTAAATTCATGAGAA
>CAZNCJ010000139.1:0-2871 GCA_964571595.1 uncultured Caulobacterales bacterium
CGGCTTCTAATCGTGCGCGTCTTTTTGTGTCTTGGGAGAGGAGATAAACCAGCCAGCATAAAGCCCGTGCTGTGGTTTCGTGCCCGGCGCCTATGAATGAGATAATGTGATCTTCGATTTGCGCGTCTGTAAAGGGGTGCGTCTGCCCGTCATCACCAACAGATAAGAGCCGCGTTAAAAAATCATCGGGAAGGGGGTTTCCATTTGTTTTTTTGGCTTGGCGTTTTTCGATGACCCGCGCAATCATCTCGCGAATATTGTTAAGGGCATTTTGACCCGCCTTATTGGTTATTCGGGGTAGCCAGTCCGGGGCGCCGAGCATATCAAGCAGGTGAGGACGCCCCATCGTTTCTAAAGTGGTCGCCACATCTTCTAGGACTTGGGCTTGGTCAGCCTGTATATCACCTGAAAACAAAGTATCAGACAGTACAAGATAGGTAAGTTGGCTAAAGATATTGGCTGTGAGTATTGGGTCGCTATGGCCAAATAAATCATCCATAACGCGTTCTGTTGTTTCGCGTATGGTTTGGGCGAAACTTTTAACATTACGCGGGGTAAACATGGAGGAGATCGCCCGTCTGGCATGCTGCCAATCCGGGCCTTCAACGGTCAGCAGGCCTTCACGCGCAATGGTTTCTAAAAGCCGCTGTCGGATTTTTTGGAAGTGGTAATTTTCTCTATTATCGATAAAGCAGTGCTTTATGGCTTCGGGCGAATTAATATAGGTAAATGTGTGCTTGAAAAAAGTGAACTGGGTGACACCGCGCTCATAACCGGATCGCCCCATAGATTCGACCGGATTTCTTGTGATCTTTATGATAGAGGCCAGAATATCAAACAAGCTATAGTCTTCAGCCTGTCTACTGTCCGGTATAGGTACTGAAGGAATAAAATTTCCGTTCTCAAATCGAGGCTTGGGCCGACCTGATGGTAATAACTCAGCTAAAGGAATGTCATCTGTCATCATAGGCTCCTATTATGGCGGGTTAAAGCCGAGGAATTGTGGAGATGATGAAAGGGGTGCGACATTCTGTCAAGCACGGTATGGACATAACTCATATGTTATCTTGCATAGCTGGTCTTGTTAGATGCTTTAAGCGGCGGGCTTGCAAAACTATAAAAAGTTCGTCATAAGCCCGCTTGGAAGATGGCTTTGGACGTAATCCTCGCCAACCCGGTCAGGGCGGGAACGCAGCAGCCGTAACGAGTCTTTTATGGGTCAGGGTTCATCTTCCACTTTCCCACAAATCTGAGCGATAATATTGGAGAAGCCCGCTAGGCCTCAAGGCACCAGCGAATAACGGCCTTTTGGGCGTGGAGACGGTTTTCAGCCTCGTCAAAAACCGCGCTTTGCGGCCCGTCTATCACAGAGGCCGCGACTTCTTCGCCGCGATGGGCGGGTAAGCAATGTAAAAACAGCACGTCTTTGGCGGCTTTTTCCATAATCTCTTGCGTCACCTGATAAGGCATGAGGTCTTTAAGGCGCTGCTTGGCATCTGTGTCGCCCATAGAGACAAATGTGTCTGCGATAACAACATCCGTATTTTTGCTGGCTTTTAAGGGATCGCTGATCCGCTCAATTTTCGCCCCTGATTTACGTGCCGCTTCGACTATATTATCCGAGACTTCATAATGTTTGGGGCATGACAGGCGCAGAGCAAATCCGAATTTAGCCGCGGCATTGATAAAACTCACAGCCACATTATTGCCGTCCCCCACCCATGTCAGGGTCATATCCTTAAGAGAGCCGCCGCGCTCTTCTAACGTCTGAAGATCAGCCATGATTTGGCAGGGATGGTTATAATCCGTCAGACCATTAATCACGGGAATTTCAGCATTACGCGCCAGACCCAATAATGTGTCATGGGAATTGGCTCGCAACATGATTCCGTCAACAAAACGCGAGAGGACTTTGGCCGTATCCTCAATCGTTTCGCCTCGCCCGATCTGCATGTCCGTGCTGGATACGGTAATCGCGCTGCCCCCTAATTGGCGCATGGCCATATCAAAGGAGAAGCGCGTGCGCGTGCTGGATTTCTCAAAAATCAGCGCGAGCGTTTCACCCGCAAAGGGCGCGTCCTTGTCCTTATGGCCTTTGGGCATATCTTTGCGCGCCGCTTTCATATGGTGGGCCGCGTCCAGAATAGCGCGCAATTCGCTTGTCGGAATTTCAGTCAGGGAAAGAAAATGTTTTGGCATAACAAGCCTTAAGCAAAAACTATGTTTAGCTAATTGAGAGGGTTGAGGGAAGAAAAATCTTTCTCCTCTCTTTTACTACCCCTTTTTAGGCTTCAAAGTCCTCGAGCTGTCGTGCCTCTTCAAAACACTCCCGCAAAACCCCCATGGCTTCCCGCACATGGTCTTCGGTAATGATTAAGGGCGGGGCCAAGCGCAGAACATTATCGCCAGCACTGCCAGCCAGCAGACCTTTACTCATAGCCATTTTGCGCACATCGACCGCAGATTTTGTCAGTTTCATTCCGCACAGCAGGCCTTTACCGCGCAGTTCAACGACAATATCTGGAAAGTCATCTTTTAAGCCCTCAAATTGCTGTTTGAGGAAATTGGAAATTTTTGTGACATGGTCTAAAAATTCCGGTTTGGAAATTTCGTCAAAAACGGCAGTCCCAACCGCCATAGCCAACGGATTTCCGCCATATGTGCTGCCATGCGTACCCGGGACCATGCCTGAAGCGGCTGCTTCTGTTGCCAAACAGGCCCCAAGCGGGAACCCGCCGCCCACACCTTTAGCTACGGCCATAATATCAGGCTCGGCGCTGAGGTGCCCATCTGCGTCAGTGGCCCATTGATGGGCGAATAATTTCCCCGTCCGTCCGGCCCCGCATTGTACCTCATCATAAATCAGTAATA
>CAZNCJ010000140.1:0-2729 GCA_964571595.1 uncultured Caulobacterales bacterium
AACGTGACTTTCGTTGCTAAAGCTGCATCTGTGTGGCGGCTTAAAATCGCCTCAACTAAGACACTGAGCGTAGCTCCGTTTTGGGGTATAAAGCGGACGTTGGTTATCCCGTAAGACAAACACATCCGTTCGTGTAATTATCCTAATGATATGATAGAGGTCTCGTTCGAGAGACATTCAATCATATGAAAAAATACAAAACAATAGAGGGGGCGGATAAGGTCAAAGTAATTCTTTCTGGCCTTTTTCTAAGTTTTATATTTGCTGTAGGTTTCTCCTTCCTCGCGCCTTGGATATTTACCTGGATTGCCGGTTTTTTTGATTCTACGCCAGAAGCGCTGCGGGACTGTAAATTTTCGGATTACAGTGACAAAACGCTAAGTGAGTACAACCGATGTTGGGAAAACTCGGACAGCTACGCGGCGAAAGTCAGACGGCTTCGGCATAAAATCCCGTGGTTCTGGATTGCCTTTATTTCCTTAGGATGGATGTTTTTGAAAAACCCGCTGCTGGGCCGTATCAGAGATGATAGTGATGATATAATTTATGAGGGTGAAGGCTGGTGGGTCTGGGTCTCGAATCTATTGTTTCAGTTCTTATTCTTTACCGCGATTTGGGCTTTCTTAGTCAGAGACACATTGGCTTTCACGGTTTTGGCTGTCATCATTGCTGCGTTAATTCTCGGCTATGTTCTTGATCGTTATTTTCGCAAAAAATACGGAAAGCCGCGTTCGCAATACGCTAATGAACAATCCAACTCAGAGAAAATTTAAGCCCATGCTTAAAGAAAAATAGGTTACGACTTTATGAGCGATAGAAACAATAATTATTCTGTTATCCTGAACAAGTCGACCTATGAGCGCATTAAAGAATACCAGACCGCGTTAAATATAGGCGTGAAATGCGGCGCATATTTATCTAAAGAATTATCGGCTCAAGATACAGAATCCTTAACGAAGGAAAGGTTGCTACTCGCTTTATTGAATACAAAACAACCTCAAATTTTTGCTGAAAGCCAGGTCATGGGGGACGGGTCTGATTGGACGCTGAATGAATTAAGTATTTTAGGTGACATCAGCATTGGGATGACAGTTGATATCTATGATAATGGCGCACACCAGAAACCATTAATTCATGATACGCCCTTTGAAGGACACCTTATTTATACGCCTGGTGCTCTATTAAGGAATGACCGTGGATACGCTCCGGCCGACTGGAGAGAGGTCACACATGAGGGGAAAATTGATCGGGATAAATATTATGATCTCTATGAGCGGCGTTTAATACCTGCATTTAAATATATAAATGCCAAAGCCATAGAGCGCTCTCGCCCAGCCTTTATTACGATTCCTGGCATGGGATGCGGTCAATTTGCTGGGCCATTTCGTGGTCAAATGGGGCATGAACTTGAAACGGCACTTGTCAGATTTTTGGAAAAATATGCAGAGCAATTCTCAGCCATTCGCGCCGTCTATTACGACCCATATAGAGAAAGCTCAAATCGCGAGCTCACTATTAATAATATTCAATTCATGGTAAGGCCACTTACACAGGGTAATCATAATAAAAGCCAACTTAGCCTACCTGATATTTTAGGATCAAATGGCAAGGGCCTCTTTAATGATTGCGAGCTTTACAGCTTTGTGGCTTGGGACCATGTGTCATGGCCAGGCAATGATTATTATCGCGGCGCACGTATGACAGATGACGGTGTTAAGGCTGCCGCAACAAATACGATGCAAATCATGACGGGTATTGAAGGAAAATACTCACAGGATCAAAATATGTACCTGCCTCCCCAGAGGTATAGTAATTGGTGGGCGGTTGTTGCTGAGAATGGCTTAAAGTTCAATCTAAAACACTTATTCTCTGTTTAGAATAATAGACTTCCGATTCCTTTACGCTCTCTTCTGCCCCAAAGCGGGCGTAGACGAGCGGCTTAAATTCGCCTCAACTAAGCCGCTGAGCTAAGGTCTGCTAAGGGGAGTGGCTGTGTGAAAACTCACTTTCAAGAATTTTTGACGCATTATTTTTTGCGTTCAAGACTCTCTAAGGCAATAAGTTTGCACACTTGCCCTCTAAAGCGTTAGGCATTCGAATATTATTCTAATGAAATTTCTAGTGAAGACGTTTTCACACAGCCACGGGATAATTATGTCTATGCCAATCCACCCTGAAACCCTTCCGTTTCCTCATTGTGAGATTGAGCGAGTTTGATGTTTCCGGAGCAATTCCATTGCTTACATCGCAGTTTATTTTCAAACTCATCAACATAGAGCATTCGCAAATGTGATTTATGATAATAGACGACGGGTTGTTCGTACCACGTATAACCACACTTGCAGCACCGCGCTTCAAGTCTGTCATCCGTTTCAAAATCCAATAGCTGTAACTGTGTCTTCCAACTCACCAGAAATCCTCCGCTCGGGGAATACGGGTAAAGCTTATTTTGCCGCCAAGATTGCCACCTGGGGGAAGTTTCCAAGACCCCAGCGTAACGAGTGATTTTCCGTAACGCGAGTTCAGGCTATCCATAGCGGTTGTGACCGACTCCCATCTTTGGCGTTCTGGATCATCATTGATAAGCATATCGAGCTGGCGGGTTGCAGCGGTTGTGAGGTCGCCAAGCGTAACGCCGACGCGGACGATTTTGTAATGGCTAGGAATGCGTTCTCGGGCTTTAGCCCATAACGCGTCGAGCGCTTTAAGACAGGCTTGGTCATCATTAG
>CAZNCJ010000141.1:0-2585 GCA_964571595.1 uncultured Caulobacterales bacterium
ACGTGACAAAGCCCTAAAATAGAGAAGAGCTGGCTCAATATTGCTTAACGTAACAAAGCCTTTAATTGTACTATAATTACACCTCTCGCCTGAACACATTATGCGCGTCCCAAATTGCCTTATTGCCAAAGATAAACCGGTTGATGAAAAGCGCAAAACTTACCGCAAAGATCAGTGTGACAGCCATCATGTGAATATAATTGCCGCCTGGCAAGACCGGCCAGACTTTTGTGAAAAAGGCATAGAGTAATACGCCACAAATAACCGCAATGATGACGGCTTTGGCGTCAACATTTTTAAACAGCAAGCCGACGATAAAGGCCGACAGGATTGGCATGGACAAGAAGCCATAAAATTCCTGCACTTTATTAATAAGGCTTTCCGAATTTTGGAAGACAGGAAACATGATAAAGGCCAGCGCGACCATGGTGAGCGAAACCCACAGGGAGAGCCGTTTCACATTTGGATTTTTCTTAATATAAGTTTCGTGAATATCACAAACCCAAAGCGCGGCTGACGCATTCAGGATGGAATTAAATGTCGTCAAAACGGCAGCGGCGATAGCGGCCGCAAAAGCGCCTGAAAGAAAGCCGGGCAAAAGATCGCTGACTATACGTCCGTAAGCTGTATCGCCAATATCCCCGTAGAGTTTGTAAGAAATAATACCCGGGATCACGATAATGGGCGGGACGATAAGCAGACGAATGGCGGCGGCGGCCAGAATACCTTTCTGCGCCTCTTTCACACTGGGTGAGGCCATAGCGCGCTGGGTGATTGTCTGGTTGGTTGACCAGTAAAACATCTGGATAAAGAGCATGCCTGTAAACAGCGTCGCAAAGGGAATAGGCGAGTCGTAATCTCCGATAAGGGTTAAGCGCTCAGCCGGAATACCGCTAAAGTCGAAATTAATCGCTTTTAAGGCCGCCCAGACAACAAAGAGGGCCAAAGCTAGTAGCAGGACACCCGAAAATGTGTCAGAAATCGCAACAGCCCGCAGCCCGCCAAAAATCGCATAGGCCGAACCAATCACAGCGAAGGCAATGGCGATATAATAAATATTGAGGCTTTCTAGTCCGAACATTTGCTGCATGAAAAGTGAGCCGCCATAAAGGACAGCAGGCAGGAAAATAAACACATTACCTGCCAAAAAAAGCACGGAAATCAGGGCGCGGATATGCGGATCATTATAGCGTTTTTCCAGTAGCTCAGTCGTCGTGGTACAATTATATTTGTAATAGACTGGAATAAACAAAAAGCAGAGCATAAGCAGACCGACAACGGCGGCCAGTTCCCACCATGCCAGCAAGGCCATTTGATTGCCATTCATACCGACGAGCTGATCGGTTGAGAGATTGGTCAATGTTATAGAGCCTGCCACGAAATACCACGTCAGGCCTCCGCCTGCGAGGAAATATTCCCGCTCGCTATCTTCGTCTGTCCTCGCCCCACGGCAATACCAATAGGTTACAAAACCGATCAAGGCGGTCAGGCCTAAAAAGACCAATATTTGGGTGAGTTGTAGTTCCATGCAGTCCTCCCATTTAAATTATTATTTCGTTTGTTTTTTTAAGAATTATTTTGATACCAGCCTCGTCTATTGTAAGGCCATTATGCCTTACGGGTTTTGCGCTGTAATTTGTGAAAAGTGTGTAGTCGCCAAAATCACGCCGTCGCAGACCGTCAGGGAGTGCTGCATCATCTAAGTCGAGCCAGTTTTTATAGAGTGTGATCAAGCTTTCTTCATCGGGCCAGCCGCAGAGATAATCTATATTTCCTGCCCTGATAATGGCGGGATATCCGTCATATGTTTCCACGGGGTGCTCATATTGGCTATCAAGTATTTCCCGCCAGATTTTAAATTGCCCCCCGTTTTTAAACTCAATGCGCTCGGTAGGACGCAGACTTTCAATGGCAAGAGTGGAGATGTCGAGGCCGAGAGCTGAGACTGGATTTGTTCTAAGCTGAAAATTTTCTGTTTTTGAATCGGCACGCGGGCCTAAGAGAACTTTACCGCCATAGGTTCTGATTGTTTTTATGAGTGTTTGGTTTAGGGTGAATAAGCCCGGAATAATCACATAATCATAATCGCTTAGGTCTGAGATATGCGGGGGCACAATATCAATATTTTGTCCAAGCCGTCTAAGGCCAACATAAAATTCGTAGCTCAGGCGAAAGTAATCAAAGTCTCGACCCTGTGGTTGAATGTGCCACGCCCATGCGCTTTCATAATCAAAGATGATGGCGATTTTTGCTTTAGATTTTGCGGGTACCTCAAATAATTCCTGCGCGGTTGTCTTGACCTCATCATAGGCAGTCGTAGGCTGATTATCAGCGCGCTTAAGGCCGGAATGCATTTGTTCTTGGGCGAAAGGCGCTTGTCGCCAACGAAAATAATTTACAAATTCAGCCCCGTGCGCCACGGCCTCCCATGACCATAAGCGTACCATATCTTGCAGGGGGACAGGATTATAAGGAGCCCAATTTACCGGGCCGGGCTGTTGCTCCATAATTCCCCAGCGGCCTTTTCCGACGCTTCGGTAAAGGTCGTGATGAAAGGCTTGAAAATCCGGATCGCCTTGGCGTTG
>CAZNCJ010000142.1:0-2506 GCA_964571595.1 uncultured Caulobacterales bacterium
ATTTTAACGCGGGCTTTACCTAAGGCATTTACGTCTTGGTAAGAACTATTCACTGACCGAGTTTAAATATGACACCTCCGCCTTCTTCAACGGCATCATATGACGCGAATTATGCTTACGCGCCTGAAGATATTCATGCCATGATGGCAGAAGTGACGGCGATGCAAAGCAATGCTTTTTGGGGCGCTATACGGGCTTTACTGATGACGGCTTTGGGCCTCGTGTTAATTATTTGTGTTTTAGCCTATAATCCTTTTGATCCAACGGCTGATACAGCTGGTCTTGGCAAGGGCGGTCATCCTTTGGGTGGATTAGGCGCGAATATTGCCAATTTTGTTATGCAAACCATGGGGTGGGGCGGCATTCTAAGCGGGCTTTTGCTAATCTTATCGGGCATTCGCCGCTTAATGGGGCGGGTAAGCCCCCGAAAACGTAGTGAAAGATTTAAACGTTTGATGATCGCTGCGGGCGTTGTTTTGATGGGGATGATGACACTTTCTGCCTTCCCTATCCCTCAAAATTGGCCCATGGGCAGCGGTTTGGGTGGTTGGATCGGAGATGTATTTCACCTCACACCCAAAGCTTGGTTTGACGGCTGGGGTTGGCCATTCTCGGCCTTTCTTATTGCTCTGGTATCGTTTTCAACAGGGGCTTATCTATTAGCTTTATATCTTGGCGTTGTTCGGAAAGACCTTCTGGATATTGCAGATGCGGCCACTTTGGTTTGGGCCTATATTCGGGTTGGGTTTGATAAGGTCTCGCTCTGGCTCGTAAAACTTTTCAAGCGCAATTATTCAGATTCGATGGACCGTGAAATGTCTAGCGAGCCGCTCTATCGAGATATTCCGGACGCTGCGGCACCTCAAGCCAAACCCGTCAGCTATGCGCCTGCTAAGACAAAAACTGCGGCTCCAGCGCCGACGGCTAAACCCAAATCAACACCAAAGCCACGAAAGCGCCGCCCGACTAAAAAATCGTCTCAGCCGCAATTTGATTTTTCAGGCGAGACAGATTTTGTATTACCTGGACTTGACCTCCTTAAAACCCCGCCGCCCCGATCTCTCATTCGAGATGAGGGGGCTTTGCGTCGCAGCTCAGAACAGCTTCACCGTGTTATGGGGGATTACGGGGTTGATGGTGATATGGGCGATGTGCGTCCAGGCCCTGTTGTTACATTATTTGAATTTGAACCGGCGCCGGGTGTGAAATCCCAGCGTATTATCAATCTCTCAGATGATATTGCACGCAATATGAGTGCCCAATCTGCGCGGATTGCTGTTGTACCGGGGCGCAACGCTATGGGTGTGGAGCTCCCGAATCGCAAACGGGAAATGGTTTGGCTCAGAGATATGCTCGCCAGTGATACCTTCACAGATAGCGATGCAAACCTACCGTTGATTTTGGGTGAAGATATTGGCGGAACTCCGTTTGTCGCAGATCTATCGAAGATGCCGCATTTGCTAGTCGCTGGTACAACGGGGTCGGGTAAATCCGTGGGTGTCAACGCCATGATTTTGTCTCTCATGTACCGCTTGCCACCAGACCAATGTAAATTCATCATGATTGACCCGAAAATGCTTGAGCTTTCCGTCTATGACGGTTGTCCGCATCTTCTATCGCCCGTTGTGACTGAGCCGAAAAAGGCTGTGGTCGCTTTAAAGTGGACGGTTAGAGAAATGGAAGATCGTTACCGGAAGATGGCCAAGATGAATGTCCGCAATATGGCAGGTTTCAACGAGAAGCTCGCCGAACACAAAGCCAGCGGTGAAGTCATGACTAAGACAATCATGACGGGCTATAATAAAGAAACTGGCGAACCAGAATATGAGACAGAAGAACTCGAATTTGAGCCTATGCCTTATATTGTCGTTATTATCGACGAAATGGCCGATCTGATGATGGTTGCCAAGAAAGATATTGAGGGCTCGGTCCAGCGTCTGGCACAAATGGCGCGGGCGGCTGGTATCCACGTCATTATGGCCACGCAACGTCCCTCAACAGATGTTATTACGGGCACGATTAAAGCCAATTTCCCGGCGCGTATTTGTTTCCGCGTGGGATCAAAAATTGATAGTCGCGTTATTCTAGGCGAGCAGGGCGGAGAAGCGCTCTTGGGGAATGGTGACATGTTATTTGCGGGTACAGGGCGCCCAAGACGTCTTCACGGACCTTTTGTGTCGGATGGCGAAGTGGAACGTATTGCGGCCTTCCTGAAAGCCCAGGGTGCGCCAAGCTATCTCGAAGATATCACGACAGAACGCGAAGACGCGCCGAAAGATCCGACAAAAGCAGGCGGCGGATCTGAAGGAAATTCCCTCTTTGATCAGGCTGTCGCAATTGTCTCTCGCGACCGGAAGGCTTCAACCAGCTATATTCAGAGAAAGCTCTCCATCGGATATAACCGCGCAGCCGATCTGATCGAGCGTATGGAAGGCGAGGGCATGATTGGCCCCTCTGGCCCTGGTGGAAAACGCGAAATCTTCTTGCCAGAAGAAGACGCATTCTA
>CAZNCJ010000143.1:0-2344 GCA_964571595.1 uncultured Caulobacterales bacterium
GCGGACTTGTCACGGTTTAGAACTGGTGTGTTATGTTTGTTTATCGGTTGAGGTCCACATATTTTTTTTCCTAATTCATAGGGCTCTCTTTGGATCTTCACGGCTTAATATTCGGATGATTTTCACGTGATTATCGGCAATTTTATAATATATAGAATGTGACCCAAACACACAGCGGCGATAACCTTTTTTTATATCATCAACGGCAGGATATAGTTTTGGCATATCGGCAATCTGCAAAAACCTTGCAATCATGCCTTCAAAATATTCATCGGCCAGTTTTTCGCCAAAACTCAATATTCCGTAGGTGTAAAGCCGCCTTAAATCAGCCTTGGCGGCGTAGCTAAGCTCATAATTTCCCATTAGCCCGCAAACTTTGTTTGACTTGATGACGAATAGCCTCTGGATCAATTGGGCTTGTATCTCCTTGTTCGCCTTCTTCCAGTGCCGCCCTAACCCATTCGAGACGGCTATCGTCTTGCCTGGCCTCCCTGATAAGACTGTTAATCACTTCGCTTTTATTTTGAAAGTCATCACCATTGGCTTTATCTTTAAGCCATCTGTCGTTTTTAGGACTTAATGTTATACTTTGCCTCGGCATCTAAATCTCCATCATTCTGGTGCAATATTACACCAATATGTTAAATTTTGTCAATGGCGGCGCTTCCTGTGGCGCATTGATGTGATTAATCGCGTCTAAATATTCTGTGACAGGGCGTGAGGCGATAGCGGGGTCAGACCAATCAACGCTATCGCCCTTATCCACGGCGCGCGCTTCGCTGGTATTGGCTCTGATTAAGCTGGCATCGACGGCAAAGCCTTCGCCCTTTGCTAGGCCAACAAGCTCTAAGAGGTCAGTTGAGTATATTGAGTAAGTTGAGTTTCTTGAATATAGTACTCAATTGTGTAGGTTGAGTAATCTTACTGAAAGACAGCTTGTATGTCCCTAGAGCCATGTAAGAGCCGGATTGCAAAAAGACCCTTTTCAAAAGGCTGGTAGAAGATCAGAAAATTTTCAAAGCCAGAAACAGGCTGCATTCGCAGCTCACCCTTCACGCTCTCAAAGACGCGCGTAGCCCCCATAAAGGGCTGAGTGGCGATTAGATCTACCATATTCCACGGAGTCGATGAATTTCAGCGCCGTATCAGGATTATGATCAGCCAAATACAGTGCGTAATCATTAAGTCAGCCTTAAACCGAGGGCTTTTATAAGCGCCTATCATGCTTTTTTAGTATTAGTCTCTAATCTCGTACTCACATTGGTCCGAATATCATCAAAATCACTAGACTCCAGGGGAGAAGTAGGCCCAGAATTAAGCCCTTCAAGCAATAAGGCCTCCAGGTGCTCACGTGAAGCGGCCTTTTTATCTTTTACTATCAAATTGCGAATATAGGAACTGGGAGTCCCATGCGCGTCCGTTTCGACGCGTTTCGTCACAAAATCTTTTGATGAATCCGGCAGGGAGATGTTCATTGATGTTGCCATAATACAAGCTCTTAAGCCGTTAATCCGCTCAACTTATCATGAAAAATCAAAATGGCAATAACTGCCATTTATACTCATTTGGTTAAGTTTAGTAACTTTACTGAATGATGTTAAGCTTTCCTCCTCGGGGCTCGGGCGGAAGCGGTCGGCCAGGCTGGCAGCGGGCAGGCAGCGCGCAAGCGCCTTGGTGCCCCATCGTTTAAGCGCGTTTTAGTCCTCCTACCAAGCCGCTGGCCCCCAGCCTTAACACCCGCAGCCTGTCTGGCCTCTTTGCCGCTTCCCCCGCCCCCTGCGGGGGAAACTGCTGCGTCTGGATGCTGGCGCTTTAGTTTGTTTTGGAGCGGCTTTTGAAAGATGAGGCCATGCAGCTAACCCAGACGACCCTGATTTTATTCCCTTTGGATATCTGCCTGATTTTCATTCCGCTAAGATGAGAGAGTCTAAAGCCAGTCCCATTCGCATTTATGTGGCCTGCCTGGCCGCTTATAATAATGGCTATCTGCATGGATGCTGGATAGACGCGGAACTTGGAGAAGATCATATCTGGGAGAGAACTCGCGCTTTGTTGGCAGGCTCCCCAATTGAGATGGCCGAGGAATGGGCCATTCATGACTATGAAGGTTTTGAAGGCGCGTCCGTTTCTGAATGGACGAGCTTTGAGCGTATCGCCGCGCTCGCAGACTTTATTACCGAGCATGGCCAATTAGGCGGAGAGCTTATTGCCCATTATGGTGGCAGTCTGGAGGACGCCTAAAAAGCGCTTGAGCATTACTTTGGCCAGTATGAGAGCCTTGAAGATTATGCCCGCCAGCATATCGAAGATTGCGGGCCGCAAATCCCTGAAAGTCTGGCCTATT
>CAZNCJ010000144.1:0-2203 GCA_964571595.1 uncultured Caulobacterales bacterium
GCTTGGCAGTGAAAGCATTTTTGCCGGCTTTGCAATTTTTGGATTTTTCTGCGCGATAGCCATAGCTCTTGCCATGCGCGTCTTGGCAGACATGCCTGACCCTGAACGGGCTTATGGAACAAGGCTTTCAGTTGAGCTTGTCTCTATCGGTGTATTTTTAATTCTACTGCCGATTTTGTTTATCGCGAAATCTGGATTTTCAGGCGCTATGTTTGGGCTTACTTGTTTTGCAGGATTATTGGGATTAGGGGCATTTCTTTTTCCGAAAAGCTCATCATCAGAGGTTGCCGCTAAAACCAAGGGCTTTCCTAGCTGGGTGCAAGCCAGTCCGTCATGGACGGTGCTCGGGATATTCACAATATATCTCTTGGCTAATGTTGGTTTGTTTTTCTTTCTTTATGTCATTGCCCAGAAATTTGAACCTTCGGCGGCGCAAAACGGATTGATGTTTGGCGTGCTTAAATGGTTGGGCGGCGTCGCGGGGGCCGTGGGCGCGATTATCGGCGCGAGGGCAGGCTTAAAATTGCCTCACATCACCGCCTTTGGGATTTTAGTCTTAGGTGTTTTGGGGCTAATGCTTGCGCCTAATTTCGAAGTTTTCATGATTTCCAGCTGGGTTTGGGAATTTGGGTTTACATTGGGATGCCTCTATCAAACGGCTGCGATTGTCCGGTATGATCCATCAAACAAATTAGTTGTTCTCGTACCCATGGCTTTTGGAATTTCAATGATCTTTGGCGGGAAAATTGCGGGGCAATTATTAGATGGCGGGAGCGCGTCTGGCCTTTACGGGCTTGTGGCTATCTGTTCGCTACTCCCGAGCCTCTATATTCTAATGTCTCGTCATATCACTCAGCCGCAGGAAACTTAAATGAGGTTATTTTTAATAAGCTTATCAGCTTTGGTGCTCTCATCTTGCGGGCCTCAAGCCATTGAGGTGGCTGATGCGCCAGTCGCTGAGACGAAAACTTATCCTAGCCTACCATTGCCAGATTTTGCGGATTACCCCGAAGCGAAAACACAATTAAGCGCCGAAGATAGCGGCGATATTTATTACCCAATTAAAAGCCCTTATGATTTCTCCCGTGTGCTGAACGGTTATGATGATTTAAAGCCGCATACTGGCAAGGGGGCCTTGGTTTTGCCTGAGGACGCAAGCTCTGATAACCCTGTGCCAGCTATGGTTATTCTACACGGCTCGGGCGGCATTAAAGAGGGCCGAGAAATGCGTTATGCCAAGCTTTTTGCACAGAACGGAATAGCCAGTTTTGTGGTTGATTATTACGAACCAAGAGGCGTTAAGCCTGAGACGGTCTATCAGATGAAAACAATGATCGCGACCGAAGTTGACGTTATGTCGGATGCTTATTCAGCCTTGAAAATTCTCGGCACGCATCCCGCCATTGACGCCTCGCGTATCGGCGTAACAGGTTACAGCTATGGCGGCATGGCTACGCGCTATGTTTTGGATGATCGCCTCAAAACTATCATGGCGCCTGATGTTCCGCCCTTTGCCTTGCACATGGATATTTATGGCCCGTGTCATCAAACCTTGGGCCATGACGGGACAACGGGCGCGCCCTATCTGGCGATACATGGCGATAATGATAACAGCGTCGACCCGGAGCTTTGCCAAGACGTCTACAAGGTGATGGAAGCTGCGGGAACAGACGTGGAGAGCCATCTTATGAAAGGCGCAGGACATGCGTGGGAGAACGCAACGCCGCGCAAAGTTTTCGAGGAGGGCAGCTATGTTCGCGGTTGTAAATTCACATTTGATACAGAGACAGGGGCTTTTCTCGTTGACGGGCAGGCGGGGTTTCAGCCCCTGCCATATATGAGCCGCCCCGAACGCGCTATGGTTAGGGCTGGACTTGGTGAGCTTGCAGGTAAATGCGTCGGCCAAGGTTATCTTGTCGGTAGTGATCCTGAGACAGACAAAAAGAGTAAAGCGATACAGCTGAAGTTTATGAAACGGGTTTTTGGCTTAACCAAATAACCGGGCACGTTCCTTGAGGGCCGCCTTCATGCCTTTCTCTTTGACTAAATTAAAAAAGGCCAAAAAGACGGGACTTTGATGAAACTCTGCGTCGAGGTCAGAGGCCTGCCGCATGCTTTTTTCAATGCCCATATTATCATAAAAATTATTCGCCGCTTGTTTTAAAATCATCAAATGATTGACGGGCGTCTTGGCGATATCTTC
>CAZNCJ010000145.1:0-2133 GCA_964571595.1 uncultured Caulobacterales bacterium
ACACCGGCTGAGCGGTTCAGCCAATGTGTTGCGGCGACCAGTTGAACCCGCAGGCACATCCAGCCGCTCGCTAGACATCCGCTTCACGCGCGGCATTTAGGCAATATTAGCTAAGCTATTCACGGTTTGGTCTTTGCCATAATCACATAATTATGTCCGTGGGAAAGTGCCCCTTCCGCCTCTATAAGGGCGAGGGCTTTGGCGCGCAGGCTATTGCCATATGTGATGAGCTGTTCTGCGAGTTTTGGGTCAGGCAATTTTTTAAGGCCCGGCAAGCAGAGGTCAATCTGCGCATTGACAAATTTTGCCTTATGACGGGCTTTGAAATGTTTGATAGTAGAGACTTTATATCCGGCTATGCGCAATTGATCCCTGACCCATTGTGCGGGATATTCGCGGTAAGGCACATCGCCGCCCAATAGAACACAGGCGTCGCGAAACCGCCCAATCTCCCAGAGGATTTGCCCCGCCGGGGTTTCAGGGCGCGCCGTGGGCACATAAGGCTCCAGCCCTTTTACATATATCCTGCCGCGATTATGTTGGCGCAATCTTTGAAAAAGATAGGGCTGAAAATAAGGTGAAAATCCTTCTATGGCGCCTAAGAGATAATCGGCGATGACAGTCTCGTATATGTCCCCTTTTAACATATCCCCGTTCACCCAATTGCCGACAATGATCTGGTCTTGAGGGCGTTGGCTATCTTTGATTATGTCTCGCACTCTTTGGGCATGGAGAGGTGAGGCCGAAATAGCAGTCCAGCGTTTCGTGGGTAGATCTGTTATCCAGCGCAGCGATTGTACGCCAGTGCCCGCATCCAAGACATTACCCCAAGGCTCGTCTCCTTGCAGATCTTGAATATAGCGAAAGAGGGGAGGATGCTTTTTGGGTTTCATGAAAGCTTCATCGCCGGTTTAAGGCCATTTCACGACGGGAGGCATGGAAGAGAGAATGGTTTTGACATTGCCGCCTGTCTTGAGCCCGAAGGTCGTGCCGCGATCATAGAGCAGGTTAAACTCGACATAACGCCCGCGGATAATGAGCTGTTCTTCGCGCTCGTCCTCGGTCCATGGCTGGTGCATGCGGGTGCGCACGATTGCGGCATAAGTGCTCAGGAAATGCCGCCCGACATCTTGGGTGAAGGCAAAATCGGCCTCCCAGTCGCCGCTATTATGGCGATCATAAAATATCCCGCCAATGCCGCGCGGTTCGTCGCGGTGGGCGAGATGGAAATACTCATCGCACCACGCGCGGTAACGCGCATAATCCGCGACCGTGTGGGCGTCACAGGCTGCTTTGAGGCCCGCATGAAAAGCGCGCGCATCAGGCGTATCAGGCCTACGGTCTTTCCATTGGGTCGGGGTGAGGTCAGCCCCGCCGCCAAACCAGTCCTGCGTGGTGACGATATAGCGCGTATTCATATGGACAGACGGAATATGCGGATTATTGAGGTGCGCGATAAGGCTAATGCCCGCCGCCCAGAAGCGGGGGTCGTCCTTGGCGCCGGGTACACGGACGCGCATTTCATCGTCAAACTCGCCTTTGACAACGGAAATATGTACGCCGCATTTCTCGAATAAACGCCCGCGTAACATGCCGCCCGTCCCGCCGCCGCCATTCTCGACCTTGCGCTGCCAGTCCTCATATTCAAACGTGCCGGGCGCGCCAGCATAGAGCGCCTCGGGGGCATCTTGCTCTAGGCGTTCAAACTCGGCACATATCTGGTCACGAAGCTTTCGAAACCACGTCGCGCTGCGTGTTTTCTGGCTTTCGAAATCTGCGGTAAAGTCAGGGTCAGAATGAGGGGTCGGCATAGGGGCTTATCCTGCGAATTCGCATCTCTGACAAGTGGAATTGTTAAAATTTAACTGATGCGCCTGCTTCAATCTCAAGACTTATATAACCAACAGCCCGCGTGAACGTCGAGGTTAATCTATCAGGCTGTGCCTGCCTTAGAATATGTAAATCGGTTAAAAAGCTCGAGTTAGGCAAAATAGGTATGCTGACCATCTAAGCCCCCTAGATAAAAATTAAAATATGTCGTAAGAACAGACACAAAACTATACACAATGTGGCCCAACCCGTGTCCAGCCCCTTTTTTATGTACCATTTTGATGTAAGGTTTCAGGTATAGGT
>CAZNCJ010000146.1:0-2119 GCA_964571595.1 uncultured Caulobacterales bacterium
AAAAGTCTCTCTTAGCCCAGACCTAAATCTGTGACATTAGTGCTGACGCCGGACAATCAAGGCCATGCACAGCAGTGCCCCTTGGCGGTTAAGGCCATCAAAAACATCTGGCGCAAGTATGCGCGACCTAACCCAATCGTCTTTAAAGGGCATGACCTTCGTTAGAATTTTGTCTTTGAAACGCATATTGCGGAACGGATTTTCACATTCTTCCTCGCCTATATGCTCAAAATAGCGGCGGTATAATTTGCGTAAGCTGCCCAAGTCTTTATTGCCGCTACTGCCGCTCATAGGCTTGGAGCCGTCTTTGGGGTGTATACGCTCGTGCCAGAATTTGCGCACCGCGTGGGCATGTTCGCGGGTGATGTCCCGCATATCTATGTCGCCGTTTAGGTTCACGAAGTTAGCCACGGCGCGGCGTTTAATCTTAGAGAAATTCTGAACTTGCTCAGGTGATTTACTGGATAACTCGTCAGCCACGATCTCGGAGAGATACAAATCCATCGCCTCTGTGATGGTCGCGGAAGGCGTTTTGACACTCCCAAGCAGCGCATCTGCGTCTCGCTCTTCCTTCTGTTGAGGGCTGTCTTTTAGCGGTTCCAGCGCTATGAGGCGGCGTAGTAAATCTGTGACAGTGTTTTGCGAAACCAAGCTTTCCATCGGCTCATAGTTGAACCCTTGAGAGCGCGCCCGATGTCTGGCATCGCGATAGCTTGCATCTCTTGGGGGCGATTGAAAACGATTTGGCATTATCTCGTTCCAACGTTGATTGTCTTCGTCGGCGCAAATATCCCGCCGTTGGCGGGCGACCTTGCGACTATCCGTGTCGAGGGAGCGGTATATCAAAGTTCTGTCATCAATATGCCTGACAGCCTTGGGCACGCGCCGCACATAGTGCCATATATCGCCGCGTAATCGTAAGTATTGGTCGAGTCGTCTTATCGCTTTCATTTTGCCATCTCCGTGCAGCCCATTGTAGGGCAAAAAGTGAGGCAAATTGCGCGAGTTACCGTGTAGAAAGTAAAGGAAAGAGATATTTTCCGAGACTTTTCATGGGCTTACGCAACTTACTTTATCAGGCAAATGGTGCCCGAACCTGTCACCTAACTACGGTTACATTGGCTTTCTTCTCATTTCATTTGCAATTCAAAATATAACTTAAGCAACTGTTATTGTTTGTTTTTATTTTCATTCGGTTTAATAGCCTTTCAATTCATTTCATGATATGGGTGGGGTAAATCCACCGTTTGGGTGGGGTAAGAGGCATTATCATGGCTATCGTCTTAAACAAGCTGCCCGCCAACATTCTCAGGACTAAATTAGAGCCGGGGCGCTATAGCGATGGTGGGGGCTTATATCTTCGTGTGTTTACTGGTGGCTCAATGGCTTGGTTTTATATGTGGAAACGACAGGGTAAGCGCCGCGAATTAGGGTTGGGCCCAACACATTCGACAGATTTAGCGACTGCCCGTATTAAGGCTGCAGAAGCACGAAGGCTTGTAGGCGAGGGCAAAGACCCAAAAATAATACGTGACCATGCAAAGAAGGTCAGACAGCAGGAAATTGAAAAAGAGAGGCCTACATTCAAACAGGCCGTAACTGCCTTTTTAAAGGATCGTGAGAAGCAAAACACGTTCAAGACCGAAAAGACACGCTATAAATGGACTCGCTTTCTTGAAATCCATGCTGCCCCGTTAAATGACATTCTCGTTGAGGATATGGTAACACGGGACGTTTATGATGCGCTCCTACCAATTTGGGGGGTAAAGCCAGAAACCGCTAACAGGACACGAAGCTATATCGAGGCAGTCATGACCTATTCAAAAGGTATGGGCTGGCGTAGCGGGGATAATCCGGCTCAATGGCGCGATAACTTATCAGGATTGCTGACGAGTGTTGAAAAATTGAGAACTGTTAAACATCATGCCTCAATTGATTGGCGAGATATGCCAGCGTTTATGGTTGATTTGCGAGCCAGGCAGGAAAAATCCGCCCTTTTGATGGAGTTTATTATTTTAACAGCCTGTCGTTCGATTGAGGCGCGAGAGGCCGTATGGAGCGAGATATGTCCAGCCCCTTTTTTATGTACCATTTTGATGTAAGGTTTCAGGTATAGGTG
>CAZNCJ010000147.1:0-2021 GCA_964571595.1 uncultured Caulobacterales bacterium
ATGCATGCGTGGGGTAAGATAACGCTCTTTATGTGCGCGGGCGCGATTTATACGGTAGCTCACCGCACAGACATTTCTAAACTAGATGGCTTAGGCCGCACAATGCCGTGGGTCTTTGGCGCGTTTTTAGTCGGGTCTTTATCTATCATCGGTATCCCGCCTATGGGCGGCTCTTGGCCGAAGTTTTTCCTTATGGTTGGCGCGCTTGATAGCGGGAAGGGTATTTTGATGGCGGCGCTAATCGTGTCGTCTATTCTTAATATTATCTACCTACTGCCCATCTCTATTCGGGCCTTTATGAAAGCACCTGCGGATGCGGATAAAGATCTCCATATTGCGGATGAGCGTAAGAAACATCGCTGGGTCATTATCCCGCCTGTGTTAACGGCGTTTGGTGCGTTGGGGCTATTCTTCTTCGCGGGACCTATCGCAGAATTTTTAGGCCCCATGCTACCGGGAGGGTTTTAGATGGCTAAAGCACCTGAAAACCTGACTGAAGCTGAATTCGAAGAGCGTACCAATGCTCACCCTATGTCCGTGCCGTTTTTATGGCTGGGACGACAATCGACGATCAAGAATTTTATGTGGCTCCCGATTGCGGGCATGGTCATTTGTACAGCGCTTGGATTGATATATCCGCCGCATCATAAAGCCCCGTGGGATTTCTTTGGTTCTTGGTCTGTGATTGGGTTTGTCGCCTATAGTATTGTTGTCTTTAGTGCAGGGCCGCTGTTTAAGCTTTTGGCGCGTGATGAAGATTATTACGGGGAGGGCGGACTGCCTGACCCTGACTATTCGACAGAAGGCTCGCATCATCATGGGGATGAAGGAGGAGATCAACATGATTGATATCCTTCAAATTAATCCAGGTCTTTGGGTTATCCTCGCGGGTATTCTCTGTGCCTTTCTGCCGGTAGGACAAATTCGCAAAGCCCTCGTCCTGCTCGCCCCTATTTTCGCGGGCATGATGATTTTCCAGATTTACGGCGCGCAAGAAGTGATTGGTGGCGTCATCACCTTTGCGGGCATGGACTATACCACCCTGCGCATTGACCGGTTGTCGATGATTTGGGGCTATCTCTTCTGTCTAGCGGGGGTTTTGAACGCGATTTATGGCCTGCATGAGAAATGTAGGATTACCGATAGCTCAGCTCTCATCTATATGGGGGCCGCCCTTGCGGGTGTTTTTGCGGGCGATTTGCTCACGCTGTTTATATTCTGGGAACTCGCCGCGATATCATCGGTCTTTCTGGTGTGGAAAGGCGGAGAGCGCTCTTATGCTTCTGGTATTCGCTATCTGGCTATCCATGTACTTTCAGGGGTTTTGTTACTTGCAGGCGCGATTGTCTATGGCCGCGCCAATGGCGGGGACTTTACCTTTGGGGCTATTGGATTAGGCGCACCGGGTGGATGGCTGCTATTATTAGCGATGGGAATTAAATGCGGATTTCCGTTTTTACATAATTGGATACAGGATGCCTATCCTAAGGCGTCTATTACAGGCACAGTTATCCTCTCCGCCTTTACGACCAAGCTCGCCCTTTATGCATTGGCACGCGGCTTTGCGGGTGAAGATATTCTGATTTATATCGGCGCGGTTATGACCTGCTTCCCGGTCTTCTTTGCGGTGATTGAAAATGACCTTCGCCGCGTTCTCTCTTATTCCCTGAATAACCAGCTTGGCTTTATGGTTTGCGGTATTGGCATCGGCACGCCGCTCGCCATGAACGGCGTTGCGGCTCACGTTGTTGCCGATGTTATTTTTAAAGGTCTTCTCTTTATGTCTATGGGCGCGGTGATGCTGCGCACAGGCACAACCAAAGCGTCAGAGCTTGGTGGTTTGTTCCGCTCTATGCCGTTTACGACAATCTTCTGCCTTATCGGGGCTGGATCGATTGCGGCCTTCCCATTGCTCTCTGCCTTTGTCACGAAGTCCATGATTTTAACAGCCGCGCTAGAAGAACATCTCTGGGTACCGCTCGCTATGCTCCTCTTCGCTTCTGCTGGTGTGATGGAACATT
>CAZNCJ010000148.1:0-1823 GCA_964571595.1 uncultured Caulobacterales bacterium
AAACGCCTTACAAAAATTGGTAAAATCATAAGGGGAAATATATGCTTAGAAAAATACTCATTTTTATACCTATGCTTTTTGGCATACTCATGGGCAGCCTGGCCTTTTTATCGCCAGACATAATTGGGGGCATTTTAGGAGTTTCTGCCGATAATGCGGCAGGACGCGGCGCGATTAGTGGAGACTTTGGCGCCTTTTTCCTAACAGGAGCCGGGGCGAGCGCACTCGCTTTATTTAAAGGTAAATCCAAGCTATTATGGATACCCATATCCCTCTTCGGACTGACCATTATCGGGCGTTTATTTGAAATCACGTCAACAGGTATTGGCGAGACGACAATGCAGCCGATCATTATTGAGGCCGTTCTCGTCACCATGTTACTGACCGCTCTCAAACTCTCACCTAAGGAGGCTTGATCATGAAAAAAATACTTATAATCTTACTGGCCTTTTTAACGCTTTTGTTTATCGGCCGCCAAGTTCTGGCCCCGAAAATGATCGAGCGAGGCTTTGCCCGTATGGTGTCTGCTAATATCGGTGTCGATAGAACGGCAGAACTGGCAGACAGTCTGCACGTTTATGTCTGTGGTGCAGGCTCTCCTTTATCAGACCCCAAACGCAGCGGGCCCTGTATTGCCGTTCTGGCTGGCAAAAAAGCCTTCATTTTCGATGCGGGCACAAATGGGTCTCAAAATCTTGGGCCTATGGGATTTCCCTCCGCCCGCGTGGAAGAAATTTTCCTAACCCATCTTCATTCCGATCATCTGGACGGCCTCGGGCAAATGCTGCTGGGGACATGGATTAATAGTGGTCGCAGCGCGCCTACAAAAGTTTCAGGGCCAGTTGGCACAGCTCAAGTGGTTGAAGGTTTTAATATGGCCTATCAGATCGATAGCACATACCGCGTGGCCCATCACGGCACGGCGGTAGCTAATCCGGCAACTTTTGGGGCCACAGCCCGCGAAATTGATCTCACTTCTGGTTCTAAGATCGTGTATGAACAGGACGGGGTCAAGATCACCGCCTTTAACGTCGAACATGAACCTGTATCCCCCGCCTTTGGCTATAGGGTTGATTACAAAGGCCGCTCCATCGCCATTTCCGGTGACACGGCCTATGATCCCAATATTGCAACGGTTTCTAAAGATGTCGATGTGCTGTTCCACGAGGCCCTCAACATGGAAATGGTGCAGACCATGCAGGCTGCAACCAAAACGAACGGCGCTAAGGGGCTTGAGAAAATCCTCTTTGACATTCAGGATTACCACACATCCCCCGTAGACGCGGCCAAGACAGCCAAGCAAGCGGGCGCAAAGGCACTAGTCCTATACCACATCGTACCTATGCTGCCATCTGATGCTCTCATTCCTCTTTTCATCAAAGGCACAGCCGCTGAATTTGGGGGTAAAATTACGGTATCTGAGGACGGCACGATAATCCGCCTACCCGTTGACAGCGAGGCTATCATCTATGAGAACGGTTTATAATCTTGCGAGGATAGATGAGTAAAAAACCGAAACTAGCCGTGGTCGTAGATAAAACAGACGCCCAAGCTGACGGGCGGCGTAAACGCAGCCAACGCTCGCGAGAGAAAATCTTGCGGGCCTATTGGGAGCTTATGCTCGACGGCGATATGGACCCGAGTGCGGCCGCCATTGCAGAGCGCGCAGAAGTCGGGCTTCGCTCTGTCTTTCGGCATTTCGAAGATCTCGACACTCTCCTGCGCGATTTAATGCAACTTTGCTATGATGAAGTCATGCCTGAATTCATGACGCCCCTTAAAAGCACAAACTGGAAAGACCAGCTCTTGGAAATGGTTGAGCG
>CAZNCJ010000149.1:0-1708 GCA_964571595.1 uncultured Caulobacterales bacterium
TATAGCGGCGGCAGCACAGATCAGATATAATAACTAAGTCTGAATCCTCCCATTTTCCGAGACGCTCACGCTGTTTTTCGCGTTCTGGATTGCGTAAGGATACCGGGATTGTGGCCGGAAAGACGGAAGGTTTCCAAAACACGCCGGCCTGATGCGCCGCTTTTTGCGGGTCAGCAAAAAATAAAAGTCCCCATTTGCGGGCGGCGCGATAACGCCGTTCTCCCACGATAAGCTGACTGCCTGAGTGCAGTTCATAAATCTTGGGACCATCTTGACGATGTTTAAAATAGTCCTTTTGATAGTGTTTATTACGCCTTAAAAATTCCCATGCCCAGATGGCATTGGGCCAGCGGATATCTGCCGCTTTTCCATAATGTTGCATTGCCCCGACTCTCGCCCCTTGATTGTATTATTAAGCGCATAAACCACAAGATTTCTAAAATCCGGTCAACAGCTATGCTTAGCACGGCCTTAAAATAGTGCCTGTGTCTTTCTAATATCTCGCGCTTTACAGGCATAAAAAAAACCCGCCTGACATGACATCAGGCGGGGTCTTGGCTTAACCGGGCTTAACTGCGCGGGTTCCAGATCATCGCAAATTTCTTATCTTTGCTGCCTTTCACCGCGCCGAGATTAGCATAAAGCTTGCGCTCGCTGATATTGGGATGCTCAAAGGTGAGGGAGATATAGGCTTTCCCAGATGTCTCGCCTGTGCGGTTCCAGCCTGCGCCGACTTCATTAAGCCGCTCCCCGAAAATCCGGTAATCTGGCTCCATTGAGTTCGGCTTTTTTGCCTCATTGGCGATAACGCTAATGCGCTCATTAACGCCCATGGCTAAGGTGCCTTCAAAGTTTCCGGTGTCAGTTTGTGTGATGTATCCAATAGCTTTGGACATGTTCAGTCTCCATATGTTTGTCGCGTCGGGGCCAATCCCCTTGCTGACGCCCCAATGAAAAGCAGGCCGCGCCAGACCCAAAACGCCTTCCTTCAAAATCAAAATATAAAGAAGGCTGCGCGCGTAAGCTGCGCATACCCGAAGGGAAATCTATTTTGTTTCGCGATGAATTTAGCTTTCCGCAGGAAAGCTAGAGAGGAAAATAGTTAGCCCGATGGGTTGTCGGGTGAGCCTGCGGTCTGCTCATGTCAGGGTGGCAAGCAGGGGACTGGATACCGGCGAGAGGATCATATGGCTAAGACGATTTACATATTCCAAAGCCATTGGATATGAGGCCCAAACTTACATTTAAAGACTTTACGCATATTAGATATGTGTTGACTGCGCGGATATAGCTCTCGTTGATGCGACTAAAACCAGCTCTATTTAGCCGCTTGCTGATTTTCAAACCCAGCGGATTAAGACGTCCGGCGCGCGGCGTTGCCATTGGCAGTATATCATTTGAAGGCCATATGTTCACTTTGCCATTGATGCATTCGATCTTAATAGCTCAATCGCTGCTCTAATCTTGGGGCGGTTAAAGCGCAAAGTCAGTCAATTTTAGCGCTCTGGGATTTGCGCTTCAGGCCCAAGCCAAATACTAAGCCCCCGCCTGATGTCATGTCAGGCAGGGGTATTATAGCCTGATAAAGTGCCGCCTAAGCCGCCTTGGTAGCTTTGCCTTTATCTTCCGTCATCATGGTTTTAGACACCATCTTATTGGCCTTAGCGGGCGGGCATGTGTCTATATCGATATAATGCGCGGCGGGTAT
>CAZNCJ010000150.1:0-1654 GCA_964571595.1 uncultured Caulobacterales bacterium
GCTTCCAGTTTTACCAAACAAGGTGTCTACAAAGCTAGGGGCACATCAGACAGATAAAGTAGACCAAGCTTCTATCAACCCCCACATCAAGTCTGATATCACTCGGCCTACATTACGGGCCTTAATTGAACGAAGATGAACGTAACCTAAACGGTTTTTAAAAATGTGTTAACGGGGCTTAATCTTTGTTTTTTATATAATAATTCTTGTTTAGAGCATTATGTGACCTAATGTTAGATCATAAAATCAAAAGAAAAGTCAAAATTGCATAAGGCCTATTTATGGCCTTGGCTTGAACGGCTTTATAATATTGTCTATGTTTTAAGCTATAAATGTTACGTCGATTTTCAAATTGCCGAGATTTGGATTATGCTGAACCATAAAGAAATAATTTCCGAAATTGAGCCGCTGGATAAGGGCAAGGCAGAGCCGCTCAAAGACAGGGCACAGCCAAGAAGCTATCGCCGCCGCCCACTAAAAGCATGGCGTCATTTCCGAAAACTCATTGCCAATAAGGAAGATACGGAACAGGTCTTTCATATAATTCAGGCCTTGAATGGTAAAACTGTCTATAAAGATTTTAAAGCGTTTAAAAGATCTAATGCAGGACGCCATCGGTTGGAGCAACGCCGTGACTTGCCGGCTATTTTGGATGATCATGCGCGCTGGAAAGCCTTACCCAAAGGGAGTGTCGGACGGGCCTATGTTGACTTCATGGAGCGAGAAGGCTTAAGCGCGCAGGGCTTGGTGGATGAATATGACGGCTTTGCCAATAAGATAGACAATAATCTGGACCCTGATATTTCATGGTATATCAACCGCCGCCGCGATACGCATGATTTATGTCATGTGCTCACTGATTACGGGCGCGACGCAATGGGCGAGGCGTGTGTGCTAAGTTTTAGTCATGGTCAAAACCGCAGTTTGGGCGTTATCTTTATTGCGGTCTTGGCCAGTCTTGAAATTCGCAAAAATGCCCCCAAAGGCGCCCCGATTTTTCGGGCGCTTTGGCAAGGTTTTCGGACTGGAAATAAAGCGAGAAAAATAGCCCGCCAGGATATTGTCGCCTTATTAGAGCAACCCCTTGATGTCGCGCGGGAAAAACTCGGCATTAGACCGCCCACGCATTATGCTAAAACGCATGAAATGTTTCGGGCCCAAGGGCTTGATCCTTACGGCGTCATTGCGGCCTAAGCTATATTCCCAGATCAACGCTCAGAGAGCCAATGGAATGGGTAAAACCGTTCGGTAAAATCGTTTGCTCTCCAGTCCAATGTGCATGTGGAAAACGCGAAAAAATCTGGCGGTAAGCGGCTTCGAGCTGCATATTGGCCACGCGTTGCCCCAGACAGACATGTGTACCCGTACCAAAGGCGATATGGTCTTTGGCATTGCGGCGGTGAATATCGAAATTATCAGGGTTTTCAAAAACCAGAGGGTCGCGATTGGCGGCCCCGTAATAGAGCAGAACCTTTTCACCTTTGGCGATTTTTTGACCTCTTATTTCGCAGTCTTGGGTCGCAGTTCGGCGCATATAAATTACAGGAGACACCATACGCACAGCCTCATGCACCATATTGGGTATAAGCTCTGGGTTTTCGACTAATTGTTTTTTCTGCTCCGGGAAATCGCGCAAGAGACGCATTGTGCCTGA
>CAZNCJ010000151.1:0-1610 GCA_964571595.1 uncultured Caulobacterales bacterium
ACCAAATCCGATACGGCTTCCTCTATTTCAACAGCATTCATTCATATCTCCAAGGTTGTGATATTAGAACGATTCAAAGCAAGCTGTGAAGCGTTAAGTCCACCGTCATCGTTTTCTGATGTGTGTAATGAGTTTTTAGATCAGTAGTCGCCGTATTGTGGATGAAGTGAGGCTTGCTCATCTTCTAACTCATCCTGAGAGACGATGATCGGCGATAAGTCGAAATCATACATCGGTAATTGCCAACTATTAAAAATCTGGCCCATGTGGGCTAGGTCATCTGCATCTGTACAAATGCCTTCTGTTTGCAGGCGCTTTCTGAGTTCTTTCATTAGGTCCACGGACCCTGAATAACCTATCGCTCTCTGGCCTGTGTTTTCCTCCCAATAGGTGCTTTCGTAGTGATTGGGCGCTTCCTCGCCTCTGAAATCAGCTTCATTCCAGATGTCTGCCACAAGACGTAAACCTTTAGGGCTAAACAAGCCTAGAGCCTGCATGGCTTCGGCTAAATTTAATGCCGTTGGTTTAGCGTTGTAGGTATTGAAAATATTATGAAGTGGGCTGACCCATTTTGGTTTATCCGAGTCTAAAATGGCAACATCTACATACATTTGTGCCTCTCTCTGATAGAGCGCCATATTGGGGTAAATATATTCGCCAAATTCTCCGTCAACGTAATGTGTTTTTCGATCTTCACGGACAAAGTATTTTAGCTCTGGAATGTCCTTAGGCGCCCAGCTGATAGCATTGGCATAAATCAAGCGCGCAAGGTGGTTATAAAACCAATTCATGAGCTTACCGCTATCGCGTGCTACGCGCTTTTTTGGGCTGCGGATAATATCCATCAGAATAAGTATTTTTGCGGCTTCTTCTTTTGCACCATTTATAAGAATTGCCTTGCTTGCAGATGACTTTGATAGGCTTTGCGCATCCGCATAAAGTGCTTGTGCGCGTTTCAATATAAGAGGCAGGCCTTCTGCAATAAAATCGATACGGTCTTGATAGGGCATTTTACCTATCATCCGTGCGCGTTTTAACCCGACCAGCGAAGGCTTTTTCTTTGGAGTTTTGGGAGGATTACATTGGACGCTAAAGGATCTTTCGTCTTCAAGTCGAAGCTTACTGATAATTGAAAATAGATTGCTAGCTGTGGGATTGCCGGACGGGCTGAGCATACGCATCAGGCTTTTTGCGGGTTTTTGCGTTAAATCCGCAAGGGCCTCAAAGCCAATAGTGGCCTTGATATAATCTCTTAATAGCAGTTTTCCTGTTTCAATATCGCCGGATAGCATGCTTTCAATACTATCGGTAAGTAACCCATAACGATATTTTGGGTCCTGTTCGGCACGCGATTGTACGGTGTTCTTAAAGGCCTTTGTAAGTGCCATGAATTTGCCTGTGATCTAAAGGATATGACCAAGAGATAAGCCCGAAAATCGTGACTTTTCTTGCTGTTTTATTTAATGGTAACATATAAGTTACCACAAGGGATGTCAAGATAAGGTATTAAGCCTGCTTTTTAATTGCGCAAAGTGAGGGGCTCACGTAATTAGGTCAGGCACGCCTGCCAAATCAGCGTGTGGAGTTCACCAGCTCCCTGTGAAGTGAGA